>DAOTYW010000224.1:0-21103 GCA_034434755.1 Anaerolineae bacterium
CGGTGATCGCGCTCATCAGCGGTTGGTGGTTTGCGCGCAATCACATTTTGTATGGCGATCCGCTGGCGTATCAGTTGATGAGTGTGTCCGCGCTCTTTCCGCGCGCGGGCGAATTGACGCTCGCCGAGTTGTTTCAGATTTCGCTTCCGTGGCTCTGGCAAACATTCTGGGGCGGTCCCACGCCGGGAGATTTTTCGCCGATCATTCTTGGTGGGCTGGCGATTCTTGCGGTGTTGGCGATGGTCGGTTTCACAATTTTCGTATTGCGTATTGCGTATTCCGTGTGGCGTGTGGCGTTTGTCATTCTTGCCGCGTGGCTGGCTTTTATTCTTTTCGCGCAAATTCAATTCATTCGCACGACGACCGGCGCAGACCAAGGGCGTTATCTGTTTCCCGCGATCTCCGTGATTGCCTTGATTTTCGTGGTAGGGCTAGAGGAACTTGTTTCGCACTTCACGCTTCACGTTTCACGTTTCACGCTTCACGTTTCACGTTTCACGCTTCACGTTTCACGTTTCACGTTTCACGCTTCACGCTTCACGTTTCACGCTTCACGTTTCACGCATCACGCATCACGTTTCACGCTTCCCGTTTCACGCTGAGGTAACGCTATGTCCATAGCCGACGCAGGGCTTGGGTTGTTATTCGCCGTGGGGGGGGCGATGGTGGCGTCGCTGCTGGCGCTCGTGCCGGCGCTGCATATCTACAACGTCGCCGGATTCATCATCCTGGGCACGGCGGCGCTGGGTCCGCTCGTCCCGCCAGAACACCTGGCGATGTTCTTCCTGGGACTGATCACGTCCTACTCCATGCTCAACACCATCCCCAGCATCTTCCTCTCCGCCCCCGACGACTCGACCGTCTTCGTCGTCCTGCCGGGACAGAAGTACCTGATGCAGCAGCGCGGCTACGAGGCGGCGGTGCTGACCGGCATCGGCGGGCTGGGCGGGATCGCCGTGCTGGCGCTGCTGACCCCGGTGGCTTCGCAGCTTTTTCCGACCCTGCGGGCGATCCTCCAGCCGCACCTGCCATGGATCCTGTGGACCGTCATCGCCTTTATGCTCATCTCCGAGTGGCCGAAGGGCAGCGACCGCGCCCCCGCCGGCCTGCGTCGCTGGTGGGACGGCTGGCGCAGCCTGACCGCCGGGCTGGTGACCTTCCTCCTCTCCGGCGTGTTGGGCTTCGTGCTGATGTACCGCTCGATCCTGCCGGTGACCTCGGCCTACCAGAACCTGCTGCCGGCCTTCGTCGGCCTGTTCGCCGTGCCATGGATCCTGCAGAACCTGCTGGCGCGGGTCAGGCTACCGCAGCAATTCATCGCCCGCAGCGTGGACGCGACGCCGTGGCTGTTCGTGCGCGGCACCTTCGCCGGGGCGCTGGGCGGGCTGTTCGCCGCCTTCTTCCCCGTCGTCACCGGCGGCATCGGCGGATTCATCGCCGGCCACGCCACTGCCCAGCGGGACGACCGGCTGTTCATCATCTCGCAGGGCGCTTCGAAGGTCGTCTACTACGTCGGCGGGTTCCTCCTGTTCTTCGTCCCCGGCCTGCACCTGACGCGCGGCGGAATGGCCTGGATGATCAGCACGCTGTGGAGCGCCTACACCCCACAGACCTACTACCTGGCCGTGGCGGCGGTAGTGCTGACCGGCGTGCTCTCGTTCTTCCTGCTCCTGCTGATGACCCGCCTGGTGATCGGGCTGATCGGGCGGGTGAACTACCGCTGGATCAGCCTGGGCACGCTGGCGGTGCTGCTGGTAATCGTGATGACGGTGCCGGCGCTGGGCGAGCTGACCGGCGGCGGCGACGCGGCTTCCGCCGTGCGCGCCGGGCTGGGCGGGCTGCTCATCTGCGCCGTCGCCACCGGCATCGGCCTGATCCCCGTGCTGTGGGGCTCGCGACGGATGAACTGCATGGGCGTGCTGCTGCTGCCCATCGCCCTCAACATGGCCGGTGCGGGCGCGACCGTGGCCGGATGGCTGGGGTTGATCCGATAGAAGGGCTGTCAACGGATTTAGGGAACAGATTGAACAGATCGGCACGGGGCATCCGTTCAATCCGTTCCAACAACCCGTTGACAGCTCCTCCAGCCATCCCGCTGCTTGACTTTCGCCCCGCGCTGTGCTAAACTTCCGTTGTTCCTCCCCGGCCAACCAACTACTCCCAAAGGAGTTCCGTTCTGACGAAAGGGGGTAACTGCTCACCCTCCCGCAGGTTTGGGCGCAATGTACAGCCCAAATCGTACTGCCATGGCCACTCCGATGCGTTGCCCGGTCACTTCCGAACCTGCGGGAGGGTGAAATGAGCAGTGACGAAAGGAGGTGATCCAGAACTTGAGAGACTCTGTAACCCACCATTCCCTTGCGCGTTCCTGGATCAGGAAAAGGAGGAGAATCATGCACCGGAGACTGTTCACCTGGCTGGCCGTGCTGGTGATCCTGAGCCTCTCGCTCGGTGCCTGCGGCACGGCTGAACCCGCCTCACCCGAGTGCCCGGAGTGCCCAGAGTGCCCCGAATGCCCCGAGGCTACTCCCTGCCCTGCGGCAGCCGAGTGCCCGGAGCCCGAGTGCCCCGTCATCCCGGCCGCCGGGGAGCGCCTGGCAACCGTCATCGCCCGGGGACGGGTCGTGTGCGGTGTCCACACGTCCCTGCTCGGTTTCGGCTACATTGACGAGTCCGGCCGGAACGTCGGCTTCGACGTTGACCTCTGTCGGGCCGTGGCGGCGGCGATCTTCAACGACCCCGAAGCGGTCGAGTTCGTGCCGCTGACGGCTGCCGAGCGCGGCCCCGCCCTGCAGACCGGCGAAGTGGACATGCTGTCGCGCAACATGACCTGGACCTCCACCCGCGAGGCCCAGTGGGGCAACTTCACCTGGATCATGTTCTACGACGGACAAGGGATCATGGTTCGCGCCGATTCGGGAGCGACCACCCTGGAGGACCTGGACGGGGCAACGATCTGCGTGACGACGGGCACGACTACCGAGCTGAACCTGGCCGACGCCTTCCGCTCGCGGGGGCTGGAGTTCACGGCGGTCACCTTCGAGGACACGTCGGCGGTGTACAGCGCCTACGAGGACGGGCGCTGCGATGCGGCCACCAGCGATAAGTCGCAACTGGCAGCGGTCCGCGCCGGCTTCGCTAACCCCGCCGATCACGTTATCCTGGACCTGACGCTGTCCAGGGAACCCCTGACGCCAGCGGTGCCGGCTGGTGACGACCAGTGGCTCGACGTAGTGCGGACCGTGATGTGGGTGTTGATCAACGCCGAGGAACTGGGGGTCAACTCGCAGAACGTGGACCAGATGCTCACCAGCGACAGCCCTGAGGTCCGGCGGCTGCTGGGTGTGGAAGGCGCTTTCGGACAGACCGAGCTGGGCCTGAGCCCCGATTTCGCCGTCAACGTCATCCGCGCCGTGGGCAACTACGGCGAGATCTACGACCGCTACATGGGCCCGAACGGCCTGGCCTTCTCCCTCGATCGCGGTCTGAATGAGCTCTGGACGAACGGCGGCCTGATCTACGCTCCGCCGCTCCGCTGATCACGCGGTAGGGAAGGGCTGGGTCTCAGGGGGCCCGGCCCTTCCCGCCAGAAAGGTATCTACCTACCCTACCCTCCCACAGGTCAGAAAGCGGCTGGCGAGAGGGCAAACAACTCATTGCGGCGCACTCCAGTGCGGAAATTGCGCCCAAACCTGCGGGAGGGCAGGCAGTTACCCGGAAAGAACGATGGAGCAGAACGACCACGTTCAAGTCATCCCCCGCGCCAGCATTCCCCTCTGGCGCGACGAGCGGGTCCTCAAGGGAGTCGCCCAGGTCGTTTCGGCGGCCCTCGTCATCGCCTCCCTCACCTTCTTCGCCCATAACGTCCTCCGGGCGGCGGAGGCGAGGGGACTGGGCCTGGGCTACGACTTCCTCAGCCAGTCGGCCGGGATGCCGCTGGGCGAGTCCGTGATCCCCTACGACCCGGCCGATTCCTACGCCCGCGCCTTTCTGGTGGGCATTCTGAACACCCTCAAGGTCGCCGTGGTCGGCATCGTTCTGGCCACAGTCGTGGGCACTGTCACGGCGGTGGCTCGGCTATCCACCAACTGGCTGGTCAGCAAGATCGCCAGCGTCTACATTGAGATCATCCGCAATGTTCCCCTGCTCGTCCAATTGTTCGTCTGGTACTTCGCCGTCTACCAACAGCTTCCCCCCGTGCGCGAGAGTATTCAACTGCCCGGTCCCATCTTCCTAAGCCAGCGAGGGCTCTATCTGCCAGCACCCGTAGCGGGCCCGACCTTCGCCCTCTGGGCGGCGACAGTCGGTGTGGCCGCGATCCTGGCGGTGATCCTGCACACCGTCCTGCTCCGCTATCAACTGAGGACCGGCCGCACGACGCGCCCCACCCTGATCGCCGGCCTCCTCCTGGTATCCATTCCACTGGCCGCCTGGTTCCTGGTCGGGCAACAGCCCTTGACGTGGGACCTCCCTGTCGCCAATCGCTTTAACTTCAGAGGGGGGCTACAGTTGACACCCGAGTACGCCGCCATGCTGACCGGCCTGGTCGTCTATACGGGCGCCTTCATCGCCGAGGTCGTCCGCGCCGGCATCCTGGCCGTCAGCCGCGGCCAGTTCGAGGCTGCGCGGGCGTTGGGGCTCAAGGACCTGCAGATCCTGCGCCTGGTCGTCTTTCCCCAGGCTATGCGGGTGATCATCCCCCCTCTGATCAGCCAGTACCTCAACCTGACCAAGAACTCCAGCCTGGCCGTGGCCATCGGCTACCTCGACCTGTTCTACGTGGGGCGGACGATCATCAACCAGGCCGGGCAGGCCGTTCCCGTTTTCGTCATGGTCATGGCCACCTACCTGCTGATGAGCCTGGTCACTTCGCTCTTCCTGAACATCTACAATCGCCGCATTCAGTTGGTGGAGCACTGAGATGAGCAGCCATCCCGCCGCTGTCGTGCGACCGCCCGCCCCACCGGGGCCGGTGCGCTGGCTCAAAAAGAACCTGTTCAGCCCCTGGTACAACACCGTGCTGACGGTTCTGGCAGCGACGTTTCTGTTCTTTGTCCTGAAGGGGGTCTTCACGTGGGTCTGTTTCCGGGCTAATTGGACGCCGGTGACCCACAGCCTGCGGCTGTTCGCCGCAGGACAGTACCCACCGGAGCAGTTATGGCGTGTCGGCATCATTCTGTGGATGATATCTTTCCTCTTCGGGCTGAGCGGGCGGGTGTGGAGAGGCACGTTCATGGTCTTCGCCCGCGGCCTCGCAATTGCCCTGGGCGCGCTGGCGCTCATCCCGCTGAACCTCTCGCTGTTGGGGATCGGCGCCCGCCTGTGGCTGCTGGCCAACCCTGCCCTGGTCTTCGTTGGCTACCACGTAGGGCACACTCGCGTGGGCAAAGGACGTTGGGTTCTGCTGGGCTGGGGGCTTTCCTTCGTGCTGATGATCCTGCTGCTGACCGGGCTGCCGGCCATCCCCTGGCTACCCCCAGTAGAAAGCGGGCTGTGGGGCGGGCTATTGCTGACCTTCCTGTTGGCCGTGGTCGGTATCGCCGCCTCATTCCCCATCGGCGTCCTGCTGGCCCTGGGAAGGCGCAGCACACTGCCAGTGGTCAAGGGGTTCTGCATCGTGTTCATCGAGACGATCCGCGGCGTGCCCCTGGTCACCATCCTTTTTATGTTCTCCATCATCCTGCCGTTATTCCTGCCCGAGAACGTGCGCGTCGATCGGGTGCTGCGAGCAATGATGGCCATGACCGTCTTCGCCTCGGCCTACATGGCCGAGAACGTGCGCGGCGGCCTGCAGGCCATCCCCCGCGGACAGATCGAGGCAGCCAAGGCGCTGGGACTGAATGGGTTTCAGACGACGCTGCTCATCGTGCTACCCCAGGCCCTGCGCATGGTCATCCCGGCCATTGTCGGCCAGTTCATCGCCCTGTTCATGGACACCACCCTGGCCTACATCGTGGGGCTGACGGAACTGCTAACCGTCGCTCGCGCAGTCCTGCAGAGCAACTCGGAATGGCTGCTGTTGGACATGGAGGTGTTCCTGTTCATCGCGGCGATTTTCTGGGTCTTCACCTATTCGATGTCGTACGCCAGTCGCCGCCTGGAGATGGCCCTGGGTGTGGGGAAGCGTTAGGGAGAGAACGATGAATCCGAACGACGAGACACCTTCATCCACCGACGAGATCATCATCTGCCGCGATGTCCATAAGTGGTTCGACGACTTCCACGTCCTGCGCGGCGTCAGCCTGACCGTCAAGCGCCAGGAGGTGATCGTCATCTGCGGCCCCTCCGGGTCGGGCAAGTCCACTTTCATCCGCACGATCAACCGCCTCGAGGAGCATCAGCGCGGCCAGATCATCGTGGACGGCATCGAGCTGACTCACGACATCCGCAACATCGAGGCCGTGCGCCGCGAGATCGGGATGGTGTTCCAACAGTTCAACCTTTTCCCACACCTGACCGTGCTGCAGAACATCACTCTGGCCCCGCTGTGGGCGCGCAAGTGGCCCAAAGCCCGCGCGGAAGAGGTCGCCATGCAGTTGCTGGAACGGGTGGGGATTCCCGAACAGGCGCACAAGTACCCCGGCCAACTGTCGGGCGGACAGCAGCAACGGGTCGCCATTGCCCGCGCCCTGGCGATGCAGCCCAAGATCATGCTCTTCGACGAGCCAACGTCGGCGCTCGACCCGGAGATGATCAAAGAGGTGCTCGACGTTATGCGCGAGCTGGCCCAGTCGGGGATGACGATGATCGTGGTGACCCATGAGATGGGCTTTGCCAAGGAGGCGGCAGATCGGATCGTTTTCTTCGACCAGGGCAACATCGTGGAGGAGAACACCCCCGCCGAGTTCTTCCGCAACCCACGGGAGGAGCGCACGCGGCTGTTCCTGAGCCAGATCCTCACGCATTAGCCGACCCTCTACCGGTTCCGCATCAGAGACAGGAGAACGCCATGGCCGGCGGGCCGCGGCGTTCTTTTGCCGCTATCGGCCTTCTACGTTATAATACCCCCTGTGATGGCAGAACGCCTGCAGAAGATCCTCGCCCAGGCCGGCTTCGGCAGCCGCCGCGCCTGCGAAGAGCTGATCCGCCAGGGACGGGTGCGGGTCGGTGGACGGGTGGCGCAACTGGGCCAGAAAGCCGACCCGCAGCGCGACCAGGTCACCGTGGACGGCCAGCCGGTGCGGGCCAGACAGCGCCTCACCTACATCGCCCTGTACAAGCCGGCCGGCGTGCTCTCGGACGAGGGCGATCCCACCGGCGGGGTGCGCACCGTGCAGGAACTGGTCGGCCGGTCGGAACGGCTCTTCGCCGTCGGTCGCCTCGACCTGCGCAGCGAGGGGCTGGTCATTCTGACCGATGACGGCGAGCTGGCCCACCGGCTGACCCACCCGCGCTACGAGCACACCAAAGAATACGAGGTGCGCGTCGAAGGCCACCCCAGCGAGGAGACGCTCCAGAAATGGCAGCGGGGCGTCTTCCTGGATGGCCAGCGCACCGCCCCGGCGGAGGTCACGCTGCTGCGCCGTGAACCCGACCACACCTGGCTGCGCGTCGTGCTGCGCGAGGGGCGCAAGCGACAGATCCGCCGCGTGGCAGCAATGCTCGGCCATCCGGCGCAGCGGCTGATCCGCGTGCGCATCGGCCCGCTGGCCCTGGGCGACCTGAAGCCCGGTCAGTGGCGCTACCTGACCGCCCAGGAGGTCGCGGCGCTGAAGAAGCACACAGAGAACCAGACAAGCTCACGGTCAACCGCAAAGAGCGCAAAGGACACCCGGAAAGTGAGGAATCCTTCGCGCCCTCTGCGGCCTTCGCGGTGAAGAACATGAGACCTTCGGCCATCGCCATTGACGGCCCGGCAGCTTCGGGCAAGAGCACCGTCGCCGAACGATTGGCCCGGCGGCTGGGCTACCTCTACTTCGACACCGGCGTGATGTACCGCGCCGTGACCTGGACAGCGCTGCAGCGGGGGGTGCCGCTGGAGGACGAAGCGGCGGTCACCGCGCTGGCCCAGGCGCTGGACATCGACGTGCTACCGCCCACCGTAAACGACGGCCGGCAGTATACGGTCCGCGCCGACGGCGCGGACGTCACCTGGGCGATCCGCGAGCCGGAGGTGGATGCCAACGTCTCCACCGTCTCTGCCTACCCCGGCGTGCGGGCAGCGATGGTGCGCCAGCAGCGGCGCGTGGCTGCCAACGGGCGCATCGTCATGGTCGGGCGGGACATCGGCACGGTGGTGCTGCCGGAGGCCGACCTGAAGCTCTACATTGACGCGTCGGTGGAGGAGCGGGCGCGGCGGCGCTGGCGAGAGCTGGCTCAGCGCGGGCAGGATGAGCGCTACGAGGACGTGCTGGCGATGATGCGCCGGCGGGACGAGATTGACAGCCACCGCGCCGTCTCCCCCCTGCGCGTGCCCGAAGGCGCCGTGGTGATTGACACGACGGAGATGAGTATCGAGGAGGTCGTGAACAGGGCGCTGGAGTCGATCGGGCAGAAGTCAGCAGATTGAGCAGATGAAGCAGATGGAGCAGGGGAGCAGGTGGTGATGCCGGCGGGCGGGACGATCTCGTCGGTACATCCCAAGAGCCTGGGCGCGCGGGTCGGACTGGCGCCGGGCGATGAGCTGCTGGCGATCAACGGCCAGCCCCTGCGCGACGTGATTGACGTGCAGTTCGCCGCCGCCGAGGAGCGGCTGACCCTGCGCATCCGTCGTCAGGGCCGTGAGCGCACGCTGCGCGCCCGCCGCCGCTACGACGAACCGCTCGGCCTGGAGTTCACCCGCCCCACCTTCGACAGCGACATCCGCCGCTGCACCAACCGCTGCGACTTCTGTTTCGTCGCCCAGATGCCGCCCGGCCTGCGCCGCTCGCTCTACATCCGAGACGACGACTACCGCCACTCCTTCCTGTTCGGCAACTACATCACCTTGACCAACCTGGACGAAGCGGATTGGCAACGCATCGGTGAGCAACACCTCAGCCCGCTGTACGTCTCGGTCCACGCCACCGATCCCGACCTGCGGCGGCGCATCCTCCGCGCCCCCGACGCACCGGACGTGCGGGAGCAGTTGGAGCGGCTGGCCGGGCTGGGCATCGAGGTGCACACCCAGCTCGTCCTCGCGCCCGGCCGGAACGACGGGCCGCACCTGGATCGCTCCATCGCCGACCTGGCCGAGCGCTACCCGGCGGTGGCCTCGGTCAGCGTGGTGCCGGTGGGGCTGACCCGCTACCATCGCGGCGGCTGCCGCGTCTACAGCGACGACGAGATGCGCGTCGTCCACGACCAGGTGGCCGCCTGGCAGGAGCGGCTGTTGCCGCGGCTGGGCGTGCGCTTCGTCTACCTCTCCGACGAGTGGTACCTGCGCCTGGGCCTCCCCGTCCCGCCCGCCGAGGCCTACGACGGCCTGGACCTGACGGAGAACGGCGTGGGGCTGGCGCGGCAGTTCCTGAGTTCAGGGTTTCAGGGTTCAGGGTTTCAGGTTTCAGGTTTCAAGGTTTCAGGTGCACAGGTGAGCCATGCCCAGGGCCAATCTCCCAACCTGAAACCTGAAACCTTGAAACCTGAAACCTTGAAACCTGAAACCTTGAAACCTGAAACCTTGAAACCCGACACTCTGACCCTCGTCACAGGAACGCTGTTCGCACCGCTCCTGCGCGAAGTGACGGCGCACCTGCCGGGCGTCGAGGTCGTGCCGGTGGTCAACCACTTCTTCGGCGAGACGGTCACCGTGGCGGGCCTGTTGACCGGTCGGGACGTGATCGAGCAACTGCGCGACCGCCCGCTGGGCGAGCGGGTCATCCTGCCGGCGGCCATGTTCGGCGGGCCGGCGGGCCAGACGTTGGACGAGATGACACCGGAGCAGATCGGCCATAGGCTGCACAGATCAATCCATCTCTCCCCATGAGCA
Source organism: Anaerolineae bacterium (assembly GCA_034434755.1). Lineage (GTDB taxonomy): Bacteria > Chloroflexota > Anaerolineae > B4-G1 > DUEL01 > DAOTYW01. Next base: position 9,908 of record DAOTYW010000224.1, read on the forward strand.
AGACAGCCCCACTACGCACTTGCATACTTGCACACTTGCCCACTTGCATACTTGCACACTTGCACACTTGCATACTTGCACACTTGCACACTCTCCCGGAGGTCTGAATGTGCGGCATCGTCGGTTACGTGGGGACGCGGAACGCCTCCCCGATCATCCTTGAGGGATTGAAACGGCTGGAGTATCGCGGCTACGACTCTGCCGGCCTGGCCGTCGTCCAGGACGATGGCCGCATCGGCGTGCGCCGCGAGGTGGGGAAGCTCTCCCGCCTGGCCGAGAAAGTGCAGGCGCAGCCGCTCTCGGGGTCGGTCGGCATCGGCCACACCCGCTGGGCCACCCACGGCGAGCCTTCCGAGCGTAACGCCCATCCCCACCTGGGCCCGGAGGGCGCGGTCGCCGTCGTCCACAACGGCATCATCGAGAACTTCCGCGCCCTGCGCGAAGAGCTGGAAGCCGAGGGACACACATTCGCCTCCGAAACCGACACCGAGGTCGTCGTCCACCTGATCGAGGGCTACCTGGCCGGCGGGGCCAGCCTGGAGACAGCGGTGCGGCAGGCGCTGGAGCAGGTCAAGGGCGCCAACGCCTTCCTGGTCCTCAGTCGCAGCCAGCCCGACCGCATCATCGCTGCCCGGCTGGGCAACGCCGGCGGGCTCACCGTCGGCCTGGGCGACGGCGAGAACTTCGTCGCCTTCGACATCCCCGCCATCCTCGAACACACCCGGCGCATGCGCTTCCTGGAGAGCCGCCAGATCGCCATCGTCACCCGCCAGGAGGTGCGCGTGGAGACGCTCGACGGGCGGCCCGTGCCGGCGCAGATCCACACCATCCCCTGGGACCCCGTCGCCGCGGCCAAGGAACCCTATCGCCACTTCATGCAGAAGGAAATCTACGAGCAGGCCCGCTCGATCACCGACACCATCCGCGGGCGGGCCGACTTCGAGGGCGGGCGGGTGCGGCTGGAGGGACTGCCGCTCACGGCGCAGGAAGCGCGCGACCTGGAGAAGCTGGTCATCGTCGCCTGCGGCACCTCCGCCTACGCCGCGCTGATCGGCAAGTTCATGATCGAGGCGCTGGCCCGCCTGCCGGTGGAGGTGGACTACGGCTCCGAGTTCCGCTACCGCGACCCGCTGATCGGCCCGCACACGGCGCTGCTGGCGATCACCCAGAGCGGGGAGACGGTGGACACGCTGGCGGCGATGGAGGAGGGGCAGGGCAAGGGCGCGCGGCTGTGGGCGATTGTCAATGTCATCGGCAGCCAGGCCCACCGCCTGGCCAGCGGCGCGATTCTGATGCACGCCGGGCCGGAGATCGGCGTCGCCTCGACCAAGGCCTTCACCGCCAGCCTGGTGGATCAGTACCTGCTCGGCTGCTATCTGGGCGAGCTGCGCGGCGCGCTGACCGGCAGGACGCTGCGCCAGCGCGTGGACGACCTGGCCGCCCTGCCCGACCGGGTCGGGCGGACGCTGGAACACGGCGACGAGTACGCCCAACTGGCCCAGGCCTTCCACGACCGCGAGCACTTCCTCTACCTGGGACGGGGCATCAACTACCCGGTCGCCCTGGAGGGCGCGCTGAAGCTCAAGGAGATCTCCTACATCCACGCCGAGGGCTACCCCGCCGGGGAGATGAAGCACGGGCCCATCGCTCTGATCGACGAGCGCATGCCCGTCGTCACCATCGCCACCCAGGATAGCGTCTACGACAAGATGATCAGCCAGATCGAGCAGGTCAAGGCGCGCAGCGGCACGGTCATCGCCCTGGCCACCGAGGGGGACGACGACATCCGCCGCAAAGCCGACTTCGTCCTCACCGTCCCCCCCACCCCGCCGCTGCTCTCGCCGGTGATCAACGTGCTCCCCCTGCAACTGCTGGCCTACCACCTGGCCGTCCGTCGCGGCTGCGACGTGGACCAGCCGCGCAACCTGGCCAAGTCGGTGACGGTGGAGTAGAGCACGATAGTCACCCATTTGACAAAACCCCCCGGCGGTGGTATCTATACTCGACTTCGGTAACTGCTCACCCTTTTGTCATTGGAAGCAATCTCCAGAAGCAGTTCGGGGATTGCTTCGGGCGCTTCGCGTCCTCGCAGCAACTACAGATCGGGCGCGGGCGAATCGCAGCGGATTGAGCAGATGGAACAGACGGAGCGGATTTCACCCGATGAATCCGCTTCATCTGCTCAATCCGCTGACTTTTTCCGCTCGCTTCGAACCCAACCCTTGATCAAAACGATAGCGGGAGACGATTAGACCCATGTGCGGAATCTTCGGCATCGTCGTCAATCACGAACAGCCCCTGGGCGAGCTGCTGACCGACGCCGGGCGGCGGCTCTCCTACCGCGGCTACGACTCGGTCGGCTGCGCCACCCTCCGCGACAACGGCGCAATTGACCTGCGCAAGGACGTGGGCAAGGTGGACGAGGTCGCCGCCCGCCTGCGCTTTGCCGAGATGGTCGGGCGGCGCGGCATCGTCCAACTGCGCTGGGCCACCTTCGGCGCGCCGTCGCAGGCCAACGCCCAGCCGCACCTGGACTCCGATGGCGACCTGGTGGGGGCGCACAACGGTAACGTCGTCAACAACGTCGAGCTGCGCCAGGCCTTCCTCGCCGAGGGCATGACCGTCCGCTCGACCAACGACGGCGAGTCGTGCATCCACGCTGTCGAACGGTACGTGGATCGCGGCGCCGACATGGTCGAGGCGATCCGCCGCGCCTACGGCGACCTGGAGGGCGACTACGCCTTCGTCATCGGGCGGGTGGGCGACGACCGGCTCTACGCGATCAAGAAAGGCTCCGGCCTGGTGGTCGGCCTGGCCAACGGGTTCGCCTGCGTCTCCTCCGACCTGCCCTCCATCCTCCCGCTGACGCGGCGCATCCTGCGCGTCGAGGACGGCGAGATCGCCATCCTGTGGGCCGAGCGGGTCGAACTGCGCCGCGTGACGGACGGGGCCGTGGTCGAGCGGGCGGCGGAGACGGTCACCGAGAGCATGGAAGCGGCGACCAAGGGCGGCCATCCCCACTTCATGCACAAGGAAATCCACGAGCAGCCGCAGGCGGCGGGGGAACTGGTGCACCTGCTGCGCGCCTCGCGCCACGTCGCGCCGATGGTCGAGCGGATGGCCGCCGCCCGCCACCTCTACCTGGTCGGTTGCGGCAGCAGCTACCACGCCTGCACCCTCGGCGCGGTCTACCTAGCCCGCCTGGCCGGCCGGGCAGCCGTCCCCGTCCTGGCCCCGCAGTTCATCGCCCAGTACAGCCCGGCGCTGGGGCCGCAGGACGTGGGCGTCTTCGTCAGCCAGAGCGGGGAGACCAAGGACGTGCTCAACGCGGTCGAGGTCGCCCGCCAACGCGGGATGGGCGTCCTGGGGCTGGTCAACGTGCTCGGCTCCACCCTGATGAACGTCAGCGAGCGCTACCTGCCGCTGGCCTGCGGCTACGAGATCAGCGTCCCGGCGACCAAGACCTTCACCAACCAGGCGGTCGCCTTCCTGTTCCTGGCGCTGACGATGGGCGGCCAGTCCACGGACGACCTGGTCCGCTTGCCCGACCACCTGCGCCAGACGCTGGAGATGGTCGAGCCGCAGGTGGCGGCGCTGGGGGCGGCCCTGGTCGCCCACAGCGACCTCTATTGCCTGGGCTACGGGCTGACCTACCCGATCGCCCTGGAGGGGGCGCTCAAGCTGAAGGAGGTCACTTACGCCCACTGCGAGGGCATCCTCTCGACCGAGTTCAAGCACGGACCCCTGTCCGCTGTGCAGGACGGCTACCCGGTGCTCTTCGTCGCCGGGCCGGAGGACGTGCCGCTGCTGATCAGCGGGATCAACGAGACGACCGTGCGCGGCGGGCGGGCGGTGGTCATCGCCGAGGAGGACGCCCGGCTGCGCGCCAACGCGCACGACCTGATCGCCCTGCCGCCGGTCGGCCCGCTGCTCAACCCGCTGCTGGCGACGCTGCCGCTGCAGTTGCTCGCCTACCGGCTCAGCGTCGCCCGCGGCTACGACCCCGACTTCCCGCGCAACCTGAGCAAGACACTGACCGTGGATTGAGATTGCCGTCACAGGGGATCGGGGTATAATGGAGCCGGAGACAGCACGCTGGAAGACATCCGGGCCGCACTGACCTACGCCGCCCTATCGCTGAGCACCGAAGAGTTTTTGCCTCTCAAGCTCGAAGAGGCTACAACGGGTCGAACGTCCCATTGTGTATGCCCTGCGCGCCCTTGGGCATGACGTGACCTACGTCAGCGAGACGGCAGACGGGACAGAGGATAGCGAGCTACTCGAGACCGCCGAGCGGGAACAGCGCGTCCTGATCCCCGTCGTTTCGTGGTCTTGAACGAGTCTGGTGCACGGTCGCGTCCCTTGCGGTGATCGTTGACAGCCGGCGCACCCGAGTTGCGCGCCAACACTCACGCCCTCATCACGCTCCCACCGGTCGGCATCCGTACTGTGCAATCTGTGCAATCCGTGGTTCACTCCTGTGTCCTGATCGGCCCTTTCGGGTTGCGTCCGCGCGGGACGATGGCCGTGCGCGCGCTGCCGCTGGCCCGCGCACTGGCCGCGCGCGGCCACGCGGTGACGGTGCTCCTCCCCCCCTGGCAAAACCCCGAGGACGCCGGGCGATGCTGGGAAGAGAGCGGCGTGACCGTCGAGAACATCGCCCTGCCCCCGCGCATCCCGGTCCTCTTTCACCTGCTCGTCGCCCTCCGGCTGGCCCGCCGCGCCCTGGCCCTGCAGCCGACGGTCGTCCACTGCTTCAAGCCGAAGGCCTACAGCGGGCTGGCCCACTGGCTGCTGGCCCGCCTGCCGCGCCGTCGCCGCCCCCGCCTGGTGGTGGATAGCGACGATTGGGAGGGAGCGGGCGGCTGGAACGAAATCGGCGGCTACAACGCCATACAGCGCACCTTCTTCGCCTGGCAGGAACGCTGGGGCCTGACCCACGCCGACGCGGTCACCGTCGCCAGCCGCACCCTGGAGGAGATGACCCGCTCGCTCGGCGTTCCCCCGGCCCGGGTGTTCTACGTGCCGAATGGCGTATCGCAAATCGCAAATCACGAATCGCGGATCGCCGATAACAGCGCTGACCACAGACCACAGACCACAGACCACGCAACACGCAACACGCCTCACGTTTCACGTTTCACGCCTCACGTTTCACGTTTCACGCCTCACGTTCCCCCCCCCACCCTCCTCCTCTACACCCGCTTCTTCGAGTTCCCGCCGTCCCGCCCGCTCGAGCTCCTGCTGCGCGTGCGGGAGAAGGTGCCGGGAACGCGCCTGCTGGTGGTTGGCAAAGGCCTGTTCGGCGAGGACGAGGAGTTCCTGCGCCTGGCCCTCTCCGCGTCCCCCCCTCTCCGCGTCTCCCCCTCTCCGCGTCTCTCCCTCCCCGCGTCTCCCCCTCCCCGCGTCTCCGCATCCCCCCCTCTCCCCCCCGCCGACATCACCCTCACCGGCTGGCTGCCCCCCGAAGCGCTGCCCGCCGCCTTCGCCCAGGCCGACTTGGCGATCTACCCCTTCGACGACACGCTGATCAACCGCGCCAAGTGTCCGGTCAAGCTGCTCGACTTGCTGGCGGCGGGGCTGCCGGTGGTGGCCGAGGCGGTGGGGGAGATCCGCGAGCTCATCCGCCACGGGGAGACCGGCTGGTTGGTGGCGCCGGGCGACCTGGACGGGTTCGCCGAGGGGGTCGTGCGGCTGCTGGATGACCCGCCGCTGCGCGAGCGATTGGGCCGCGCCGCCGCCGCTGACGTGCGCGCCCGTCGCGCCTGGGAGCGGCTGGCCGAGACGGTCGAACGGGCCTACGATAGATAGGGGCAAAGCATTGCCGATGGCGACAGACATGCTTCGCCCCTGCGTGCGCTGGCTGTTGACGCTGGCCTGGATGGGGCTGATCTTCCTGCTCTCGGCCCAGCCGGACCTGCCGCACGCCCACGATCCGTGGCTGGATACCCTGCTCAAGAAGGCCGCCCACGCCTCGGTCTACGGGGTGCTGGCCGGGCTGTATGTGTGGGCGTTGCGGGGAAAGCAGCCCGCCTCTGACCAACTGCGGTTGCTCAGCCTGGCCCTGACGCTGGCCTACGCGGCCTCGGACGAGTTCCACCAGTCGTTGGTGCCGGGGCGGCACCCCTCGGCGACGGATTTCCTGATTGACGCAACCGGCGCTACGCTGGCGCTGCTGCTGGAGCGGTGGCGGTCTCGCTCGCCTCGATGAAGATCGGGCCGAACAGCCCCTCCTGCCACACCCGCACCCGGCCTTGCTTGATCAGCTCCAGCACCGCCAGCAGGGTGACGATCACCTCGACCCGGTCCGCCGCCCGCGACAGCACGTCCTGAAAGCGGATCCGTCCGCGGCGGGCCAGCCGCTTCTGGATCCGTTCGGCCTGTTCGGCGACGGTGACCGTGGCCCGCGAGATGATCTCCTCTACCGGCTGCGCCGGCCGTGCGTTCAGCGCCTCCTGCACCGCCGCCAGCAGCGCCTCCAGCGTCACGTCACCCAGATCGAACTCGGGCCCGGCGACGCGCGGCGGGCCGATGCGCACGTAAGCCCGCGCCCCCTCCTCCTCCCGCCGGGCCAGCTCCTGCGCCGCCTCCTTGAACCGCCGGTACGCCTCGAGCTGCTCCACCAGGTCGGCAGCCACATCGTCGGTCTCCTCGCCGGACGGGCGGTATCCCGGCAGCAGCACGCGGCTCTTGATCAGCACCAGCCGCGCCGCGATCACCAGGAAGGCAGCCAGGTCGGCCATCCCCCGCCGCCCCATCTCCTCAATGACCGCCAGGTACTGGTCGGTCACCTGGGCCAGCGACACCGCCGTGATGTCCAGCTCCTCCCGCTCGATGAGCTGCAGCAGCAGGTCCAGCGGCCCCTCGAAGACCGGCAGGCGAATCGGTTGGGTGGTCAGCAGCATCGTCCCTCCACGGCGGGGATTATAGCACGGGATGGGGAGAGGACAATGGGGACGCGGAGACGCGGAGACGCGGGGACGCGGAGCATCCGTTCAATCCGTTCCCAGAATCCGTTGACAGCCTTTACCGCTCCCCCTTGCACAAGCCCATGGAGTGTGTTACACTATCCCGTGTTGCGTGGCCCGTGGCCCATCCCTTCCAAGGAGTTGGCAAGATGAAACGAACATTCCCACAACTGGTCCTCGTCCTGGCCGCCAGCCTGGCCGCGCTGGCCGCGCTGTGGATCGGCCTGGATTCTCCTGCGTCCGCCCTGGCCCAACCGGCGGCGGGCGACAACGGGGGAGACAGCAAGGCTGACCGCCCCACCGACGTCCTGCTGATCAATGAGTTCGACGCCCAGACCCCCGGCACCGACGTCGCTGAGTTCATCGAGCTGTACGACGGCGGGGCCGGCAACACCTCGCTGAATGGCCTGGTGCTGGTCTTCTTCAACGGCAACGCCGCCAACGACGCTTCCTACTACGCCATTGACCTGGACGGCTACAGCACCAACGCCAGCGGCTACTTCCTGGGCGGCAATGCGACCGTCCCCGGCGTCCAGATCGTCTGGCCCGATAACACGCTGCAGAACGGCCAGGACGGCATCGGCCTGTTCATCGGCAACGCGTCCGACTTCCCCAACGGCACGCCGGTGACCAACACCAACCTGATCGACGCCGTGGTCTACGACGACTTCCCACCCGGCGTGCCCGATCCGGAGCTGGAGGCCGTGCTGCTCAATCCCGGTCAGGTGATGACGTTCGAGGGGCCCGACGCCAACAACACTTCCGCCGGGCGCTGCCCGAACGGCGCCGGCGGGGCGCGCAACACGGTCACCTACACGCCCCTCACCCCCACCCCCGGCTCCAACAACGCCTGCCCCATCAACTACGACGCGGCGATCGCCAAGAGCGGCCCGCCGATCATCGTCCCCGGCAGCGCCGTCACCTATACGATCACCTACCAGAACAACGGCATGCTGGCGCTGACCGGCCTGATCATCACCGACGTGCTGCCCGCCGGCTTCGCCTACGTCACCGACACCAGCGGCCTGCCGCGGCTGGGCACCGCGCCGGTCGTCTGGGATGCCGGCGCGCTCCCCACCAACACGGTCCGCTCCTTCCAACTGGTGGCCGCCGCCCCGCCGGACGCGTCGGGCGTGCTGACCAACACGGTGATCATCGCCGCCGACGCCGACGACTACCTGGATAACAACGTCGCCACCCACGCCGCCCCCGCCGCCGGCTACGACCTGGCGGTGTCCAAGAGCGTGGACAGCGCCGAGGTGTTCATCGAACCCGGCCAGGAAGCGCCGCTGACCTACACGATCCAGGTCGCCAACCAATCCGCCATCACCGCCGCGACGACGCTCACGGTCACCGACGTGCTGCCGGACGGCTTCGTCTACATCAGCGACGACAGCGGCGTGACGCCCGGCGGCGCCGGCACGCCCGCCGACCCGCTGGTGTGGGCCTTCCCTGGCCTGCCGGCCGCCACCACGCTCACCTTCCACGTCGTCGTCCACGTCACCGATGGCGTGCCCGCCAGCGGCCCCTACCAGAACGCGGTGTCCATCGCCGCCGACCCGCCGGACGACCAGGCCGGCAACAACAGCGCCCAGGACAGCGGCGTCTTCGTCTGGCGGCTGATCACCCCCGCCGAGGCCCGCACCCTGCCCCTCGGCACGCCGGTCTACGTGCGCGGCTACGTCAACTTCCCGCCCGGCCTCATGCACAACGCCAGTCAGACCCGCGACGAGTTCATGGTCCAGGACACCGCCCTCGGCAACGCCGGCCTGTCCGTCTACTACAGCGGTTCGCTGGACAAGTTCGACGGGTTTGGGATCGGCGAGGAGGTGCTCGTCCACGGGACGACAGGGCAGTTCAACGGTAAGCTGCAGATCAACGTCACCAGCCCGGCTCACGCCGTCGCCACCGGCGAAGCGATCGGCCTGATCCCCTGGCCGCGCCCGACCGGCCAGATCAACGAGAGCAGCGAGGGCATCCTGGTCTGGAGCCGCGGCACGGTGCTGACCGTGACCTCGCTGCACATGTACATTGACGACGGCAGCGGCGTGGCCGACATCTTCCGCGATACCGACACCCCTGGCCTGGGCTTCGGCGGCTTCGCGCCGGGCGACCGCGCCTGGGTGCGCGGCGTGGGCACGCAGTACGACACCAGCGCCCCCTACGACAGCGGCTACGAGATCCAACTGCGCTTCCCCAGCGACCTGCTGGAGTATCCGCAAGTCCTGCTCGTCAGCCCAGAAGACGGGGCGGTGGATGTGCCGGTGGATGCGGTGATTACGGCCACCTTCAACATGACCATGACCAACGTCAGCCCGGCGAACTTCCTGCTCGAGGGACCCGCTGGCCCGATCGTCGGCGCGGTGAGCTATGACGACGCCACCTTCACGGCGACCTTCGAACCGTCCGCTGACCTCGACCCGGCCACGACCTACACGGCCACGCTGCTGTCCACGCTGTCCGCCTTCAACGGCCTGACGCTGACCGAGGACTTCATCTGGTCGTTCACCACCGCGACCTTCGCCCCGCCCGACCTCTCGACCTCGACCAAGGCCTCCAGCGCCGCCGGTGCGCGACTGCTGCCCGGCGCGCCGGTCACGTACACGATCACGCTGATCAACACCGGCGAACTGGACGCCCAGGCCACCGTCACCGACGTGCTCGGCGCGTACTACTTCGTCCACGACCCGCTCGACTTCACCAAGTCGCCCACCGGCACGCTGACCTGGAGCGGGACGGTGCCCGCCGGCGGAGATGTGACGCTGCGGTTCGTCGTCCAGGTGGCCGAGCTGACCGGGCTGCCCATCGGCGTGAGCGTGCTGGATAACAGCGCCCGGGTGGACGACGGCGCGGGCATCGTCACCACCGTCACCGACCCGACGCCGCCGTGGGTGGAGGTGCACGCTATCTTCCTGCCGGTGGTGCTGTGCAACGGTTGACCGTCGTGGGGGCGAAGTATTCAGCTCACCCTCCCGCAGGTTCGGAACTGAAACCTGCGGGAGGGTGAGCAGGTACCGCCCTGCACACGTAACAGGAGATTGTGATGAAACAAACTCTGTCCATCCTGAGCCTACTCCTGGCCGCCGCGCTGCTGGCCGTTGTGCTCGCCGGCCTGCCGGTGCGCGCCGCGCCCGCCGCCTCCACCACGCTGCTGATCAGCGAGGTGCAGACCGGCTCTGCCACCGACGCCGACCTGGAGTTCATCGAGATCACCAACGCCTCCGCCAGCGCCATCCCGCTGAACGGCTACCGCATCGTCTACCGCTCGGCCAGCGGCAGCAGCGACATCCTCGTCTACACCTTCACCGCCGCCGACGCCATCCCCGCCCGCGGCCACTTCCTGCTCGTCCACGTTGGCAAGAACGTCGGCGTGCCGCCCGACGCCACCTTCAGCACCTCCATCAGCCGCCCCGGCGGCGGGCTGGCCATCCGCGCCGGCGACGATACCATCGTGGACAGCCTGGGCTGGGGCACGGCGACCAACATCTTCGTCGAGACCACCCCCGCCACCGCCGCGCCCAACGACCAGAGCATGGAGCGCAGGCCCGGCGGCGACGACGGAAACGGTACCGATACCGACAACAACTTCAACGACTTCCAGGTGCTGCTGACCCCCCGCCCGCAGAACACCGCCAGCCCCCCCACCCCGCCCAGCGCCGAGCGCTTCCTCGTCGCCAAGTCCGCCCCGGCCAGCGTGGAGATGGGCCAGCTCTTCACCTACACCCTCGTCGCTACCAACCAGATCTCGATGACCGCGCTCGGCGTGGTCATCACCGACGCCCTGCCGACCAACGTGACCATCGCCAGCATCTCCGACGGCGGCGTCCACCTGGGCGGCAACGTCGTCCGCTGGGACGTGCCCAGCCTGGACAACGGGGGCCGCGTGACCCGCACCGTCGCCGTCACCGCGCCGGCGCTGCCGACCGTCCTGGTCAATGACGACTACCGCGTCTGGGCCAGCAACTGGCCCACCCCGGCCCTCGGCGCGCCGCTCGAGACGGCGGTGCTCCCCGGCGGCGGGCTGACTTCGATCTACCAGATTCAGTACACCACCGACCCCGGCGGCGGCACTTACCCCTCGCCGCTGGCCGGCCAGGTCGTCACCACCACCGGCGTCGTCTACGCCGTCTACCCCGGCCACGGCTTCTGCATCGCCGAGTCCGCCGGGCCCTGGCACGGCATCTACGTCTACTACCCCAGCGGCGACATGCCGTTGCTGGGCGACGCG
>DAOTYW010000225.1:0-5886 GCA_034434755.1 Anaerolineae bacterium
AGGGCGGGCCGCCGGCCCGCCCTACGTCAGGATCGCTTCTTGGACGGGAAGCGCTCCAACACCGTGCCCTCGCTGGCCAGCGTCACCCGGTCGCCCAGCTCCAGCTCTCCCAGCGGCTTCTCGGTCGGCTCGCGGGCAGCGGCGAAGACGTTGATCTCCCCGCCTGGCTCGGCGAAGCGCCGGTCCAGGAAGGCCATGCCGGTCAGGTAGCCGTCGGTGTCCATCGCGCACGAGGTCACCTGGCCGATCACCCGCCCGCGCCGGTCCACGACCCGATCCCCCTGGTTGGGCATCGGCACGCCGCGCTCGTTCAGCCGGAAACGGGCCACGGCCATCTTGCGCCCGGCCAGATGGCTGCGGTGCGGCTCACGCCCGACGAAGAACGGCTTGTAGACCTTGACGTAGCCCTCCAATCCCGCGTCGTCGGGGCGCAGGTCGAGCGGCCCGGCCAGCTCGTGCCCGTAGAGCGGTAGCCCAGCCTCGATGCGCAGCGAGTCGCGGGCGGCCAGCCCGACCGGACGCAGCCCGAAGCCGGCGCCATGCTCCAGCAAAAGATTCCACAGCATCATCGCCCATTCGGGATGGACGAAGAGCTCGAAGCCCATGCTCTCCCCCGTGTAGCCGGTGCGGGCGATGACCAGGTCGAACATCCCGCCGGGGGCCTGCGGCCAGGGCCAGCGGGCTTCGATCAGCTCGGTGCGCCGCAGCCCCAGCAGCCGCCCACGCAGCTCGGCGCTGGCCGGCCCCGGCGGACTGGCCTCCAGCCAGGCCAGCAGGATATCGCGGGAACGTGGCCCCTGGAGGGCCAGGTTCACCAGCCAGTCGTGCTCCCGTTCGGGCGCGCGCAGGTCGGTCAGCGTGGCGCGGAAGGAGGGCCGTGCCCACGGGCGCGCCCGGTCGATCAACACCCGCCCCTCGTTCACCGCCGTCAGCCAGGCCCAGTCCTTCTCCGTGTTAGCGGCGTTGACCACCAGCATGTAGCGGCCCGGAGCGCGCATGTAGACCATCAGGTCGTCTATCACCCGCCCGTCGGGGTCGAGCAGGAAACCGTAGTTGGACTGTCCCGGACGCAGCCGATTGGCGTCGTTCGTGGCGACCAGGTCGAGGAAACTGACGGCGAAGGGGCCGGAGACCTCGAAGATGCCCATGTGGCCGACGTCGAACAGGCCGGCTGCGCCGCGCACCGCCCGGTGCTCGTCCAGCACCGGCCCGTAGCGCAGCGGCATCTCCCAACCACCGAAGGGGACGAAGTGCGCCCCCAGCTTCTGGTGCGCCTCATAGAGGGGCGTGCGGCGCAGCAGCAGCTCGCCCGGCGTCCAGGCGAACTCCGGCAGCGGTTCGCCCGGCGGCTCGGCGGAGCGGTGGGCCGAGAGGCCGATGTAGACGGGCTTGGGCGAGAGCGGCGGCCGGAACTCCCCGCCGCGCAGCTCCGGCAGGTCAATCGCCCCCGCGTCGCGCACTACCACCGGCCCGGGCAGCTTCGCCTGCAGGTCCTGCGGATCGGAGAGGACGTACCCATCCGACAGATCGCGCAGCCAGGCCAGCACACGGCGCATGTGCGCGGCCGGCACGGCCAGATGGTAGCGCTGGTGGGCGAAGGTCGGGCGGGAGAGGCGGCCGCGCGTCATCGGACGGCCATCCGCCTCCAGCAGCGTGACCGGGCGCCATTCGCCCGGCTCCAGGCCGCTCACGCTCTCCACCACCGCGATGTCGAGAAAGGGCGCGGCGGCGTTGCCCTCCACTTCGATCAACCCCCAGCCCTTCTCCGGCGGACGGGCGTCGCTGATCAGGCAGTGATGGGGGTAGCCGGAGCAGCGCACCTCGTAGTCAATGCCGGCCCTCGCCGCCAGCTCGGCCACCGCCAGCCGCGCCTCCTCCAGCGCGTCGAAGTCCACCTTGCCGCGGTAAACCGGCCCGCGCTGACCGGGGTAGGCGTACGGGCGGATCGCCCGCAGCGTGTGGACGATCAGCCGCGCCAGCTCCGCCATCTCCGGCTCGCGGAAGCCGCGCTGGGTGACCCAGGGGGTGCCCAGGCGGATGCCGCTGGCGACGGCTGGCGAGGCGTCACCGGGGATGGTGTTGCGGTTGCAGACGATGCCGACGTGATCCAGCACCCGCGCCGCCGTGTCGCCCAGCAGCGGTTCTCCGAACGGCCCGACGACCGACTTACAATCCAGCAGCAGCAAGTGCGAATCGGTGCCGCCGTGCGGGACGCGCATGCCCTCCTCCTGCAGCGCGCGGGCCAGGGCTTTGGCGTTGGCGACGATCTGCTGCTGGAGGGCGCGGAACGGCTCGCTGCGCGCCAGGTGGAAGGCCACGGCGATGCCGATGAAGTTGTTGACATGCGGCCCGCCCTGGAAGCCGGGGAAGACGGCGTGGTCAATGCGGCGGGAGAGGAGTGGGTCGGTGGTGAGGATACAGGCCCCGCGCGGCCCACAGAGGGTCTTGTGCGTGGTGAAGGTGACGACGTGCGCGTAGCGCAGCGGGCTGGGGAAGGCCCCGGCGGCGACCATCCCGGCGACGTGCGAGATGTCGGCCATCAGGTAGGCGCCCACCCGCTCGGCGATCTGGCGGAACTTGGCCCAGTTGGGGGCGCGCGGGTAGGCGGTATAGCCGGCGACGATGACCTTCGGGCGGTGTTCTACGGCCAGCTCCTCGATCCGGTCATAGTCGAGCAGCTCGGTGCGCGGGTCCACGCCGTAGAAGACCGGTCGGTAGCGCCGCCCGGAGACGTTGGCCGGGCTGCCGTGGGTCAGGTGGCCGCCGTGGGTCAGGTCCATCCCCATCAGCACGTCGTCCGGCTTCATCAGCGCATCGTAGACGGCGATGTTGGCCGGCGAGCCGGAGAGCGGCTGGACGTTGACATAGATGCGCTCGGCGGGCAGTCCCTCGACGGCGAAGGCCTCGGCGCAGCGCCGGCGGGCCAGCGCCTCGGCGATATCGGCGTACTCCGTGCCCATGTAGTAGCGCAGGTCGCCGTAGCGCCGGTAGAAGGCCATCTGCGCCTCGTAGTCGAGGATCTGCTCCTCGGTCATCCAGCGCGTCTCCTGCTGCGGGTAGCCCTCGGCGTAGATGTTGGTGAAGACCGAGCCGAGCGCTTGCTGGACGGCGCGGGGCGTGCTGCTCTCCGAGGGGATGAGGATCAGTTTACGCGCCTGTCGCTCCGCCTCCAGAGCGATCAGGTGGGCCACCGCCGGGTCGAGCGATTCCAGATCATCGCGGAACAGAAAGTCTTCCATGGGCGCTCCTTCTCGTTGCGAATACCGTCCGCGGCGCTGGGCCCTCACCCCTCCCCCTACCCTCCGCTGGCGGGAGAGGGGAGGGGGTCAGGGGGTGGGGTGAGGGCCCAGAACACTGGCCGCACCAGCATCAGGCCTGGTAGAGGGTAGACGATGACGAAACAGTATGGATATTGTAGCGTGGAGCGACGGAAAGTCAACCGCTCTGCTTGCCCAAATCCGCCAGATGGATATACTGTAGAGTATGTTCGACCTGACGGGAAAAACCGTTGGCAAGTATCGCCTGGTGGAGAAACGCGGCCAGGGAGGGATGGCCCAGGTTTACAAAGCGTACCAGCCCGACCTGGATCGCTACGTCGCGGTCAAGGTCATCCACCCCAACCTGACCGGCGACGAAGCGTTCGCGGCGCGCTTTCGCCGCGAGGCCCGCGCCATCGCCGCGCTGGGTCATCCGAACATCGTCCGCGTCTATGATTTCGACACCGACGACGGGCTGGCTTTCCTGGTGATGGAGTACCTGGAAGGCATCAGCCTGCGCGAGAAGTTGCGCGAGTTGAGCTGCCACAACGATTGGATGGAGCTGGAAGAGGTCGGGCACATCGTCTGCGCGCTGTGCGACGCGCTCGACCACGCCCACCGGCAGGAGATGGTCCACCGCGACATCAAACCATCCAACGTGATGATTACCCACGAGGGCCGCCCAGTGCTGTGCGATTTCGGCATTGCCCGCATGGTGGACACGACGGCCATCACCGGCAGCGGCGGCACGCTGGGCACGCCGGCCTACATGTCGCCGGAGCAGGGGCGGGGCGAACCGGGCGACGCCCGCTCCGACATCTACGCCCTCGGCGTGTTGCTCTACCAGCTCTGCACCGGGCGCGTTCCCTTTGACGCCGACACGCCCTACGCGGTGATCCTCAAGCACATCACCGCGCCGCTGCCCTCGCCGCGCTCGCTGCGGCCCGACCTGCCGGAAGCGGTCGAGCGGGTCATCCTCAAGGCGCTGGCCAAGGACCCCGCTCATCGCTACCAGACGGCGGGAGAGATGGGCCGCGCCCTCCAGGAGGCGCTCCGCTCGCGCAAGACGGCCCCGCTCAGGCCCCGGCTCCCGATCCGGCGCGGCTTCTGGTGGACAATGGGGGGACTGGCCGCGTTGGTGGTGCTGGTGGGGCTGCTGCTCGTCGTGCGACCCTGGCGGCGGTTCCCGGCCCCTGCGCCCACCCCGCTCCCCGGCAGCATTGTCACGCTGGCCCTGCAGGGCCCGGAAGTGACCACCGACACCTGGCTGGACCCCGACACGCCCGACGAATCCTGGCACGAGGCCGATCTGGTGCACCTGCAGGGGCCGCTGACGCCCGACCGCTTCCTCATCCGTTTCGACCTGACCGGCCTGCCGGCGGAGGCGCGGGTTCTCTCGGCCACACTGACGCTGCGACTCGATCTGTGGCACGATCAGTCCTTCCCCGGCGCCGCCGTCGTCTACCGCGTGCTGACGCCGTGGGAGCCGATCACGGCGACCTACAACGCGCCGTGGGTCGGGCCGGGGCTGGTGGCCGGCTGGGACTACGACCCCACGCCGCTGGACATCGTTCCGCTGCCCGACACGGGCATTGTGGCGTTCGATGTCAGCCAGGCGCTGGCCGCCTGGCGCGAGCGAGGCGAGCCGAACAACGGCCTGGTGGTCATGATGTCGGAAGATAGCGACAACCGCGCCCACCACTGGCTCTATACGAGCGAACAATCCTCGCCCGCCGACCGCCCCACGCTGACGGTCGTCTACGAGGCGGGGCCGTGACCGGCGAGATGCCCTGCCTGGTGGACCGCGCCGGACGGCGTTTCCCCCTCGCCAGCCCGGTGACCCTGCTGGGCCGCTCCCCCGATTGCTCCGTGTTCATCCCCGACCGGCGGGCCTCCCGCCGCCATGCCGAGGTGCGCTGGGACGGCGAGACCTGCACGCTGATGGACCTGGAGAGCGCCAACGGCACGTTCGTCAACGGACGGCGGCTCACGGCCCCCCACGTGCTGCGCGAGGGCGACGAGATCGCTATCGCCAGCGCGATCTTTACCTTTCACGACCCCGAGGCCACACTGCGTGTGAGCGACTTCCCCCGGCTCGTCGTGGACGAGGCGACCGGCGAGGTCTGGCTCGACCGGAAGCCGATCGCTCTCTCGGCGAAGGAGCAGGCTCTCCTTAACTTCCTTTACCGCAACCGGGGACGGGCTTGCAGCAAGCAGGAGATCGCCGAGGCGGTCTGGCCGGAGTACTGCGCCGAGGTCTACGACTACCAGATCGAGAGCCTGGTCAAGCGCCTCCGCGAGAAGCTGGAACCCGATCCGCGCCATCCGGTGCTGATTATCACCGGGCGCGGGCGGGGCTACCGGCTGGTACTCGACTAACCTCCTTACCCATTCAGACCTCTCAGAACTCCGAGGTCTTTCTGATCCGTAGGGCGGGCCGCCGGCCCGCCCCGACAAGCCGCCCGATGTAGGGCGGGCCGCCGTGCCCACCCCGACAAGCCGCACGATGTAGGGCGGGCCGCCGGCCCGCCCCGACAAGCCGCCCGATGTAGGGCGGGCCGCTGGCCCGCCCCGACAAGCCGCCCGATGTAGGGCGGGCCGCTGGCCCGCCCCGACAAGCCGCCCGATG
>DAOTYW010000226.1:0-3233 GCA_034434755.1 Anaerolineae bacterium
CCGGCGAACTGACCACCGCCGAGCCGCGTCAGAACTGGTTCTTCGAAGGCACGGCCGGCGACCGGGTGACGATCTCGATGATCGGCCTGGGCAGCCTGAACGATACCTACCTGGAGCTGTACGGTCCCAACGACGCCGAAGTGGCCCGCAACGACGACGGTGGGGAGGGCCTCTTCGCCCTCATCGAGGACTTCACGCTTCCCGAGACCGGCACCTATCGCATCCTCGCCCGCGGCTTCGCCGGCGCCACCGGCCAATACGAATTGACCCTGACGAGACGGTAACCATAGGGCGGCCCTCCGCAGCAGCAGTACGGGCGGCCCTCTGCGGCCGCCCCATGGGCGGCCCTCCGCGGCCGCCCTGAGCGGTAGCGAAGGGCGAGCGCCCCGCAAGAAAACGATGCCACGCACCAAGATCGTCTGCACCGTCGGTCCGGCCTCGGCCAGTGAACCAACCCTGCGCGCGCTGATCCGCGCAGGGATGAGCGTCGCCCGCATCAACTTCTCGCACGGCGACCGGACGATCCACGCCCGAACTATCGCCGCGCTCCGGCAGGCGGCGAACGAGGAAGGACGGCTGGTCGCCGTGCTGGCCGACCTGCAGGGGCCCAAGCTGCGCATCGGCAAACTGCCCGACGGGGGCGTGATGCTGACCGAAGGGGAGGGAGTCGTCCTGACCCCCTCCCCCTTCGCCCCCGGCCGCCTGCCCGCGCCCCACCCGGAGGTGCTGCGCGACCTGCGGCCCGGCCAGGCGGTGCTGCTGGACGACGGTCAGGTCCAGTTGGTCGTCGAAGAGGCCGGCGCGGAGGTGCGCTGCCGCGTCGCAGTCGGCGGGCGACTGACCTCGCACAAGGGCATCAACCTGCCCGACACCGCCCTGAGCCTCTCCGCCCTCACGCCCAAGGATCGTCAAGACGTCCGCTTCGCCGTCGAGCATGGGGTGGACTTCATCGCCCTGTCGTTCGTGCGCGCGGCGGACGACGTGGAGGCGCTGCGCGGGCTGCTGCAGACGATGAGCGCCGACATCCCCATCGTCGCCAAGATCGAGAAGCCGGAAGCGCTGGCCGCCTTCGACAGCATCCTGGCCGCCGCCGACGCGATCATGGTCGCCCGCGGAGACCTGGGCGTGGAGACCCCGCCCGAAGAGGTGCCCTTCCACCAGAAGCGGATCATCCGCGCCTGCAATCGGGCCGGCAAGCCGGTCATCACCGCCACGCAGATGCTGCAGACGATGATCGAGCGCCCCACCCCCACCCGCGCCGAGGCCTCCGACGTGGCCAACGCGATCCTGGACGGCAGCGACGCGGTGATGCTCTCTGGCGAGACGGCAGTGGGGGCCTATCCGGTGGAAGCGGTGCGGACGATGGCGCGCCTCTGCGCCAATGCCGAGGCGCACCTGTCACCGCTGCTGTTCGTGTCGGAGGCGGGAGCGGGCGAGGTGACCGCGGCGATCAGCCAGGCGACCGTCGAGATCGCCGCCGAGGTGGGCGCCAGCGCGATCCTCACCGCCACCATGTCCGGAACCACGGCACGCATGGTCGCCCGCCACCGCCCGGCGGTGCCGATCGTTGCCATCACGCCCAACGAGCGCACGCTGGCGCGGCTGGCGCTGGTCTGGGGCGTGACGCCGGTGCTCATCCCCCGTTTCGCCAATACCGACGAGATGGTCGCGCTGATGGTGCGGGCGGCTCAGGACACGGGGTTCGTCCACCCAGGCGACCGCGTCGTGCTGACGGCGGGCATCCCCTTCGGCGGCGAGGGACGGACGAATATGCTGAAGGTACACGTGGTGGAGTGATGGGCGGTGTGGTGCGTGGTGCGTGTCCCGTCAGGATGAGTTCTTGCGGCCCGGCTCGGCCACCTGGGGGGTGACGCCGCTGCCGCAGTAGGGGCAGATCGCCCAATGCAGGTGCAGCGGGCGGCTGCACGACGGACAGAGCTGCTTGAGACGGGTGTGACAACTGGGGCAGAAGACGTAGTCCTGCCGCACCCGCCGCCCACAGCCGGAGCAGGTCTCCGGTTCCTCGATTGCCTGCAACAGCGCCTCCTGCTCCAGCGACCGTTCATACGCCTCGGCCAGCGTCTCCCGCGGGCGCAGCATCATGTAGACGATCAGGCCGACCAGAGGGACGAGGGCGACCAGCAGCGTGGCCACGATCAGCGCCAGCACGTCCCGCGAGCGGGCGCGCATGTCACGGAACGCCCAGACGATGGCCCCGCCATGCAGGGCGGTGATCACAACACCACCGACCAGGGTGAGCCAGAACAGTAAACTGGAAATGATGTTGAGAATGCCCTCCATCGGGCTTCGCTCCTTCCGTGAACGGCGGGCCAAGCTGCCCGGCCAAGGTAGGCGGCATTATACCACAGATGCACGTAACTGCCTACCCTCCCGCAGGTTTGGGCGCAATCATCGGTCAACTTAAGGCCCAGCTTGCCCCGGAAATCGCCGCTTTGCGGCTTCCGCCCGCCGCTAAACCGGCGGGCTCATAGCTAAAGCCCCCTTCGGGGGCTGCGTGAGCCTGCGGAGCAGGCTTTCGCTTTGAGCCGTGGGGTTTAGCCCACGGCGGCCTGGCTTAAGTTGTGACGAATGTCGTCGCCTTGGAATACCTATGCCCGAATCAGGTCAATGGGTCTACCTGGATGTGTGTGCACTTTGCCGTCCTTTCGACGACCCGACACCAATCCGGGTGTGCGCGGAACTTGTTCACCTTGTTGCAGCCCAGCGGCGCCGAGCCAGCATTCGATCTGCCATGTGTCCAGCAACGTGCTGAGGCCTTGGGGGCACAGGGATGTGGACCAGCAGACGCGGCCCACGTGGCTTTCGCCACCTACGTCAAGGGGCCATACTGGGCGTGGGTCGCATGTCCCGGATGCCGCCCTTCAGCGACGAAAACAGGCTGAAACTGTCCCCCGTGAACCCCCCTTTTCGTGTATAGTTTCGTGTATAGGCATCCTCCATACTCCAGTCAACATTTCAGGAAACTCGGAGGATGCGATGGGGAAACGTGTTCTGACAGCGAAGCTTGGGCTGGCCGCACCTCGCTGCGCCGGACAGGAACGGAGGGGCACAGCAGCCTGGTGCGGAAAGTCGGGCGGCCCGATGAGCAGCGGTACGTCCAACGGAAGCGTAAGCGGAAGTGGAGGAGGAGGCCACGGGCAGCGGGTCGGTCTGCCGGTCCCCATCGCTGCCTCACCGTTGCCTGGTGCCCCGAGACGGGCCCGCTGCCGGTG
>DAOTYW010000227.1:0-2419 GCA_034434755.1 Anaerolineae bacterium
TCGATCAGCTCGTCGTGGTGACGGCCCAGCGCATCGGCGGCGGAACGTCCGGTCAGCTCCGCCAGCGCGCGGTTGAAGACGATGACGCGCTGGCCGGGATCGAGGATCATCACCCCGTCGGCGCTGTACTCGACGATGGCGTCCAGCCGTCGCTTCTCCTGGGCCAGCCGCTGGTAGAGCTGGGCGTTGTGGACGGCGATCGCCGCCTGGTCGGCGAAGCTGGACAGCACCTGACGGTCGTCGGCGGTGAACATGCCGCCGGTGGCGCGGAAGACGTAGAGGACGCCGATCATGTCGCGCCCGATGGACATCGGCAGGGCGACGACCTGACGCAGCGGCAGGCCGGTCTCCAGGGCAACCTGCTGGAGCTTGGCGGCCAGGTTGGGGATGCGGAAGCGGGCGGCGCTGGCGCGGGTGGGGATGTCGGCCAGGAGGGCCGAGAAGTGGCCGGACAGGCGGGGCGGCAGGCCGTAGACGGCGCGGACGGCGAAGCCCTCGCCGGGCTGGCGCAGGGCGATCAGCGCGGCCTGTCCGGCCAGTATCTCCGTCGCTGCCTGGAGCACCTTCTCCAGGACGGCATCCAGGTCGAGTTGCTCCGTCAGCGCGCGGCTGATCTCCAGCAGGTAATCGCGCTGACGGACCCAGTAGCTGCTCAGCATGGGGGGAATCCGTTTGACAACTACTCGTCGTCCAGCCGGCCAAGGATGGCCTGAACGTGTTCCTTCAGCGCTGGCAGGCTGTCCTGGGTGATCTCCCATACCGCATTGAGATCCACCCCCATGTAATCGTGAATCAGCACGTCACGCAGCCCTGCGATGCGTCGCCAAGGGACCTGAGAATGCCGCGAGCGCAGGTTCTCGGATAGCCTCTTGGTCGCCTCTCCGATGACCTCGAGCTGCCGGATGGTCGCATCCTGCCAATGAGTAGTGGACACGAAGATATCGTAGCCGACCGCGGTGTACGATTCGACCCTTTCGATGGCGTCCAGGATGTGCCGGAGATAGAGCTGGTCGTCCTTCATAGCCCAATGGCTTCCTGCAGTACCTGCTCGCGGATGTAGGGGCTGATCGCCGCTTCCGTGACGACGTCGACTGGACAACCCAGCAGGTCTTCCAGATCCTGCTTGATCGCCACAATATCGAGCAGGTTACGGCCTGGGTCCAGCTTGACCAGGATGTCCAGGTCGCTGTCTGGCCTGGCCACGCCGCGAGCTCGTGACCCGAAGATGCGCGCGTCGCGGGCCCCGTAGCGAGCGACGATCTGCAGGATTTCCTCGCGCCTTTCTCTCAACATTAGGTTTGCGCTCATCGTCTTGACCCCGATCCTTGGCGGTCTTCCCTACTCAAGAGCGATCCACCGATTTTCGTTGTGTGCATTATAACATGGCCGAGGGGTTCGGGGAAGGGTGGGGAGTAGACAGGGAGAACCGATGCACCTCAGATGCCGGGGCGTCAGGCGGCAGCCGCGTCACTCTGAGCTGCGACCGGGCAATGAAGAAGCGAGGTACTCGTCCAGGATGATCAGCGCTGGCGCAAGTACTCGTCCGGCCCAGCGACGGTCATTGATCACGATGCCGTCTGCGCCGTAGAGCCGGGCGGCTGCCACGGTGATCGCGTCCGGCGTCCGCAGGCCGGTGGCGGCGCGTACCAGCGCCGTCTCCCGCGCCAGCGTCACGTCCAACGAGATCAGGCGCAGGTTGGGAAAATGGGTCAGATAGATCTCGTAGTCCTGCATGGCTCGCCGCTTGCCGGCCTGCGCCGGAGCGGTGAGCACTTCCGCCAGGGTGACCGTCGTGGTCAGCCCGGCAACCCGCCCGGATTCGATTGTCTCCAGAACGACGCCGGTCAGGTGAGCGTAGCGCGGCGAGTTAGCGAGGTGGCAGGAGAAGATCATCGTGTCCAGCGCCACCAGCCGGCATGCGGCGAGCGCCTCGCGCAGATCGGTTACTCCTCCCATGTGGCCCTCTCCTTCTCCAACCAGGCATCCGGGTCTGACCAGACGTCCTGGTGCAGTCCCTGCAGCGCCTGGGTGAAGCTGGCCGGCTGAGTGCGGATGACGACCGTGTCGCCGTCCAGTAGGAAGAGGAGGACGTCCTGCGGGCGCAGGTGTAGCGCCTCGCGGATCGGCCTGGGAATGACGACCTGGTATTTGGTGCTCAGGCGTGCCGTGATCGTTTGCATCACCCTACCTCCGGTAGCTTGGTAGGCCAATCTTACCATAGTAAAGCGATCGTGTCAATCGCGGGATGAATGGACGATTTGCTTTACCCCGGAGTGCACGGCTCGAGTGACTGCGTACCTTCTGTGTATTTCAACCTCCGGCTTGCCCTCCCGCGTACCTCGCGCGGAAGAAGCGGTACAGATCTTGCGGCCCCTCGACCGGCTCCAGCTCCACCGCCGCCGGCCAGGCGATGAACGGC
>DAOTYW010000228.1:0-3400 GCA_034434755.1 Anaerolineae bacterium
ACCCCCTCGACCGCTCCCCCCACTGTCGAGCAGTTCAACCGCATCGAGCAATCCACCAAAGCCGTGCTGGACAGGCTGACCCGTGGCTGAGCCGCTCGCGACCCTCTCGCCCACCTGCGTGCGCGTCGCCGGCTACATCTACGACGAGCTGGACGAAGCGCGCGCTCGTCAGAGCTTTGCGCTGCTGGCCTCGCGGCTGCAGGGCGCGCTGATGGAGGAAGGCAGCCACGGGTTGCTGGTGCGCGCCGCCGCCGAAGCGCCCTACGAGAGCTACCTCAAGCTGCTGCTGGGCCACGACTACTGCCTCTACCAGGCCTGGGTCACCCCCATCGCCGATGACCTGCGCGCGCCGTTCGACGCGGCGATCCGGATCGCGGCCCATCTCCCGCCGCTGCTCCCCACCCAGCCGCTCTTCCAAACGCGCATCCTGACCGGCCAGGAGCCGCTCGGCGAGGCGTCCGTCCTGGCCCTCTACGACGGCGGCGTCCCCGCCCGCAGCCTGATCCATGCCCGCCGCCTGCAGGTCAACCGCGAGGAGGGCCTCTACCTGCTCTTCCCCACCGCCGAGAGCGTGCCCAACCGGCTCATCTCCGCCGTGGTGGACGACATCTCGCGCCTCGAGCTCTACTACCACAAGATCCTCGCCTTCTACGCCAACTATCCCGACCTGTATCGCAGGGTGAACCAGGTCGAGGAGCGCGCCAGCCGGCGGATGGAAGAGGCGACCGAGTTACCGATCTACGAGTGGCTGAACGACGTCAGCGACCGCTACGTGGACCTGTCGAACGTCACGCGGGCGTTGCAGCAGGACATGTACTCGCTGCAGGCAAACCTCAACAACCTCGAAGAGACGCTGCAGCGTTGGGGGGAGCGGGAGCTGGGGGACTATCCGCCGCTTTCCGAGCTGCTGTTGGGACAGGCGCGATTGGTCGTGCGCGCTCACGAGGACCTTGCCGGGCGCGTGGACAGCATCCGCACCCGCCTCAGCGACGTGGTCACGATGGTGCGCACGCGCAGCGAGGTCAACCGGCTCAAGATGACCGGCTTCATCCAGTTCGTCACCACTGCCCTGGGCATGAGCGGGGTGGCCAATCAGATCTTCGAGACCCTGCGCGACCGCGGGATCATCCCTGCCTCGATCCCCACCAGCACGATGACCCTCTTGTTCGTCCCTTTCGCCATCCTGGTCGCGTGGCTGGTGAACCGCTGGCTCAGTCGGCGGTGCTAGGCGGGGCGCGGAGGGCGGCCAGGGCGTCCGTCGGCAGGGCGGGCGCCTCGCGGCCCACGGCGGCGCAGCCCAGGATCATCCCCGCCGTCCGCTCGATGATCTCCACCAGGTTGGCCGCCTGACGCAGGCTGCCGGCTACCACGACCAGGCCATGGTGCAACAGCAACGCCGCCTGCCGGTTGCCCAGCGCCTCGACCACGGCGTTGGCCAGCTCGGCGGTGCCCGGCGGGATGAACGGCACGCGGGGCAGCTCGCCGACGAGGACCGCCTCGGCGGAGATGGGGCGGAACGGCAGGCCGCTCAGGCCCAGGACGGTCGCCTGCGGCGCGTGGGCGTGGACGATCGCGCCAACGTCGGCCCGCGCCCGGTAGATGGCGCAGTGCATCCGCCACTCGCTGGAGGGCGGGAAGGCTGCCCGTCCCACCGTCCGGCCGTCCAGGTCCAACCGCACCAGGTGGCGGGCGCGCAGATCGCCCTTGAAGACTCGACTGGGGGTGATCAGAAACCAGTCGCGGGTGGGGATGCGCGCGCTGACGTTGCCGCCGCTGGCGGTGATGCAGTGGGCGGCGTACAGTTCGCCGACGGTGCGCAGCAGGTCCGCGCGCAGGTGAGGCAGGGATACAGATCCCATGGGCCACGAAGGGATAACCGTCCACCTTCCCGCAGGTTTCGCCCTTCTAACCTGCGGGAGGGTGGCGGGTACTACAGCGGTTGTAGCGGCGGACGAAAGCCCGCGCTGCTGCCAGAGGGGGCCGTTGGCGCCAGGCGAGCGGCCAGGTCGCGCAGTTGGCTGAAACTGATCGGCTTGATCAACACCAAATCGGGCTGCTCCTCCAGCAGGTCGGCCATGCGCGAGTCCGCGGTGACGACGATCACGCGCGTCTGCGCCAGGCGGGCGTCGGCGCGGATCTGCTTCAGAATATCGGCGCCGGAGACATAGGGCAGGTGCAGGTCGAGAATCACGATGTGCGGGACGATATCCGCCAGCTGGGCCAGCGCTGTATCGCCAGCCTGGACGATGCGTGTGTCGAAGCCGGCGGCGTGCAACGCCCCGGCGAAGATCGTGGCCAGGTCATCGTCGTCCTCGATCACCAGTGCAAGCCATTCGTTCATGGTGTCTCCCCCTCCGTCGCCGGGACTACCGGCAAGATGACCGTGAAGGTACTGCCGCGCCCCATCTCGCTCTCCAGCAGAATCTCCCCGCCCATCAGGTTCACCAGTTGCTTAACGATAAACAGCCCCAGTCCCACCCCCCCGAACCGCCGTGTGGCCGAGCTCTCGACCTGGCGGAACGGCTCGAAGATGTGGGTCCGGGCCTCCTCCGGGATACCCCGCCCGGTATCCGTCACCGCCATGGCCCAGTGGTCATGGTCCGGCGCGTAGATGCGCACGAGGATGCTGCCCTGTTCGGTGAACTTGATCGCGTTGCCGACCAGGTTGATCAACACCTGCTGCAGCCGCTGGGCGTCGCCGTAGAGGGTGGTCGGCACATCGTCGGCGATGTGGGTCCGCAGTTCCAGCCCCTTCACCTGCGCGCCCAGGCCGACCGAGGCCAGCAGCCCTTCGATCAGGCTGGTCGGGCTGAAGTAGCCCATCGTCAGCCTCATCGTGCCGGCCTCGATCTGCGCCTGGTCGAGCAGGTTGCTGATCAGGTTCGAGAGCCGCCGGCAGTTGAACAGGATGCGGTCGATCACGGCGGACTGGTTGGGCGGCAGCAGCCCGGCGCTGGTGATCTTGAGCATGTCCGCGTAGCCCAGGATCGCCGTCACGGGGGTGCGCAGTTCATGCGAGGCCACCGAGATGAGCGTGCTCTTCATCCGATCCAGCTCTGCCTCGCGGGTGAAGTCGCGGAACACCGCCACCGTGCCGACCATCCCCCCGTTCGTATCGCGCACCTGCGCCGAACTGACGGAGAGCGTCCTCTTGCCCCAGCCGATCTTGACGCTGGGCGAGCGCAGCAACTCCCCGCCGCGGAACAGGGCGATGAGCAGGTCGCGGTCCGTTTCGTTCGTCACCGGGCTGATCAGCGTATCCACGTCGCAGCCGACGAGTTGTTCGCTGGGACGACCGAGGAGCCGCCCGACGGCGGGGTTGGCGATGGACACCCGCCCTTGCGGGTCGAGCACGATCACCCCATCGGCGATGCCGGTCAGGATGGCCTGGTTCCTGGCC
>DAOTYW010000229.1:0-34709 GCA_034434755.1 Anaerolineae bacterium
TGCCCTACGCCCACTTCGCCCCCGGCCACGGCCCGGCCTACGCGGCCGGCGATGAGATCGCCTGCGCCTGCGCCGCCAACCGGCAGCGGCTGGAGGCGGTGCGCGAGCAGGTCCTCGCCGCGCTGGCCACCCCGCAGGACACCGCCGCCCTGGTCGCCCACGTCGCCGACCACTTCGCCCTGCGCCTGACCACAGCCACATCCTACTTCCTCACCCAGACCACCATCCTCGCCGCGCTCGCCTCGCTGGAGCGGGCGGGCAAGGCGCAGGCAATCATCACGGACAACCGCCTGCTCTGGCAGCGCCCCTGAACGCCCTGGAATCCAACTCTGGACATTGGAACGAGGAGGAGAGAATGACAGACACCTACATCCCCCAGGAAATCGAACCGCAATGGCGACAACGGTGGGAAGAGACCGGCCTGTACGCCACGCGCGAGGACCCCGAGCGGCCCAAGTACTACTTCCTGACCATGCTCCCCTACCCATCCGCCGACTTCCTCCACGTCGGTCACTGGTACGTCATGGCCCCCTCGGACGTGCGCGCACGTTTCATGCGCATGCGCGGCTACAATGTCTTCTATCCCATCGGCTTCGACGCTTTCGGTCTGCCGGCGGAGAACGCCGCCATCCAGCGCGGCATCCATCCGGCCAAATGGGCCTGGGATAGCATCCATGTCATGCGCCAGCAACTGCGCATGATGGGCGCGATGTGGGCCTGGGACCGCGAGGCAGTCACCTGCCTGCCCGAATACTACAAATGGACGCAGTGGTTCTTCCTGCGCTTCTACGAGGCCGGCCTGGCCTACAAGAAGCTGGCCCCGGTGGACTTCTGTCCCAAGTGCAATACCACCCTGGCCCGCGAGCAGGTCTGGGGGGAGGACCGTCACTGCGAGCGTTGTCACACGCCGGTAATCAAGAAGGAGCTGGAACAGTGGTTCTTCCGCATCACCGACTACGCCGAGGAATTGCTCGATCATTCCCAACTGGACTGGCCGGAAAACATCTGCACGATGCAGAAGAACTGGATCGGGCGTAGCGAAGGGGCCAACGTCACCTTCCTGTCCGAGCAGGGTGACCCCATCGTCGTCTTCACCACCCGCCCGGACACCCTGTGGGGGGCAACGTTCATGGTGCTGGCCCCCGAACACCCACTGGTGGACAAACTGACCGCAGCGGAGTTCCGCCAGGCGGTAGCAGCCTACCAGTATCAGGCCTCGCGCCAGAGCGAGATCGAGCGGCTGTCCACCGAGAAGGAGAAGACCGGCGTCTTTATCGGCGCGTTCGCTATCAACCCGGTCAACAACGAGCGCATCCCGATCTGGATCGCCGATTACGTGATGATGACCTACGGCACCGGGGCGATCATGGCCGTCCCAGCCCACGACGAGCGTGACTTCGCTTTCGCCCAGAAGTACGGTCTGCCGATCCGCGTCGTCATCCGCCCGCCCGACTGGGATGGCGAACCGCTGCGCCAGGCGTTCGTGGACGTGGAGACGGGGGTGATGATCAACTCCGGCCCCTTCGACGGCACGCCAGCCCAGGAGGGCAAGCAGCAAGTGACCGACTGGCTGGCTGCCCAGGGCAAGGGCGAGTTCGCCATCAACTACCGGCTGCGCGACTGGCTGATCAGCCGCCAGCGCTACTGGGGCGCGCCGATCCCGATCATCTACTGCGACCGCTGTGGCATCGTCCCCGTACCCTACGAGGACCTGCCAGTGATCCTGCCCACCGATGCGGTCGTCCCACCGACCGGCGAGAACGCACTGAAGTTCCACGAAGGCTTCCTGCACACCACCTGCCCGCGCTGCGGCGGCCCGGCCACCCGCGAGACCGACACGATGGATACGTTCATGTGCTCCTCGTGGTACCAATACGCCTACGTGACTCCCTACCACCGGCAGGGCCAGCCGCTGCACCGCGACGACTGCCCGTGGGACCCGCAGGCCGGCCGCTACTGGCTGCCGGTGGATATGTACACCGGCGGGCCGGAACACGCCCACATGCACCTGCTCTATACCCGCTTCTTCACCAAAGTGCTGCGCGACCTGGGGCTGGTGGACTTCGACGAGCCGATGCTGGCGCTGCGCAACCAGGGCATCATCCTGGGGCCCGATGGCAGCCGCATGAGCAAGTCGGCAGGGAACGTTGTCCTGCCGGACGAGCTGGTGAAGCAGTACGGGACGGACGCGGTGCGTGCCTATCTGATGTTCGGCTGGCGCTGGGATCAGGGCGGGCCGTGGGATCCTCAGGGCATCGAAGGGGTATACCGCTGGCTGAACCGCGTCTGGAACCTGGTGCTGGAACCCGGCGAGACCTCCGCCGCAGCCGGTGAGAAGGAAGTCGCCGACCTGCGCCGTTGGACGCACAGGACCATCCGCCGGGTCAGCGAAGACGTGGAGAACTTCGCCTTCAACACGGTCATCGCCGCGTTGATGGAGCTGACCAACGCCCTGACGCGGGCCAGGCCCACGCTGTGGGGTACAGCGGCGTGGACAGAGGGGATCGAGACGCTGCTGCTGTTGCTGGCCCCCTGCTGCCCACATCTGGCCGAGGAACTGTGGGCGCGCAGCGGACACGCCTACAGCATCCACCAACAGAGCTGGCCAACGTACGATCCGGCCCTCATCGTCGAGGAGACGATCACGCTGGTCGTGCAGATCGGTGGGAAGGTGCGGGCGCGGCTGGAAGTGCCGGCGGACATCGGCGAGGAGGCCGCCCGCCAGGCCGCCCTGGCCGACCCCAATGTTCAACGCTACCTGGAGGGAAAGGAGCCGCGCAAGGTGATCGTCGTGCCGGGACGATTGGTCAACATCGTGGTCTGAAATTCCCCGCCCGTAGGGGCGGACGCCGTCCGCCCCTACACCGTCATCACCACCTGTGGGGCGGACGCCGTCCGCCCCTACACCGTCATCACCACCTGTGGGGCGGACGCCGTCCGCCCCTACACCGCCATCACCACCTGTGGGGCGGACGCCGTCCGCCCCTACACCGCCATCACCACCTGTGGGGCGGACGCCGTCCGCCCCTACGGGCGGGCGCCGTCCGCCCCTACGGGCGGGCGCCATCTGCCCCTACGGGCGGACGCTATCCGTCCCTACGGGCAGACGCCGTCCGCCCCTACACCGCCATCACCACCTGTGGGGCGGACGCCGTCCGTACCTACGGGCGGGCGCCGTCCGTCCATACGGGCGGGCGCCGTCCGCCCCTACGGGCGGACGCCGTCCGCCCCTACGCCGCCACCGTCACCGATGGGGCGGCGGACAGAGGTGGGTAATCCACCGCGCCGAAGCGGGTGAGAATCACCGCCCCCAGCACCCAGCAGGCGACCAGGAACCCGCCGATCCAGCCGATGCAGGGCAGCAGGTCGAACAACCCGCTGACCAGGGTGAGCAGGCCGGCGCCCAGCGCTGCCGACCAGAAGGGATGGCCGCGCTCACCCAGCAGCCGCTGGCCGATGAGGATGCCCAGGGCTGCCCAACCGAAGACGGTCGCAACCCCGGCGGCTACCCCCGCCACCAGGCCGATCACCGTCAGACAGAGGCTGACCAGCAGGACAATCACGATCAGTGCCGTCAACAGCCCCAGGCCAAAGGCCGGCAGCGGGGCGCGCAGGGCGCTGCGTCCGACCCGCGCCGCCGGCTGCGGCCACAGCACCGCCACCAGCCCGGCCAGCACGGCCATCAGCAATACGACCAGCATCATCCGCACCACCGCCCAGACCGCGCTCAGCGTCCACTCCACTGTCCAGCGCAGCGGGTTCACGGAGCGAAATCCCGGCCCGTACTCGCCGTGGAAGGGCACCACCACCGGCCCGCTCCACCACATCCCCGGCAAGCGCTCCACGACCTGTCCGCGCACCTCCGCGCCCTCCTCGCGCTCCAGGTTGCCGTCAGCCACGATCAGGTCGCGCTCGATCACCGCCGTGCTGCGCAGGCGCACGTTGCCGCCGAAGACCGCCAGGTCCTCCCCCACCGTCCCGCTGACCTCGGCGTTCCCGCCCCAGACGACCACGTTCCCGTCCACCCGACTGTCCTCCTCCAGCGTCACATTGCCGCCGAAGACAATCAGATCGCCGGACATGGTCTCGCCGCTGTCGAGGGTAAAGTTGTCGCCGAAGACCACCTGCCCGCCTGGTCCGCCGTCGTCTGCCAGCGCCGGAGCAGCCGGCAGCAACCAGAGCGCGGTCAGCAGGGCTACCAGAACGATTCGCACGTTACGCATGGGACCTCCTTCACTCGCCGATCTGTTCGATAGAGACCGTGCCCACGCCGACCTCCACGGTGACGTCGAGCTGGATGCTCGCCGTGTCGTAGGTGTCGTTGACATACGCCCCGTCCGACTCGCGGAACCCACTGCCGGCCCGCACGTTGCCCATACCGCCCTCCATCTGCACCCGCACGCCGACCTCTTGCGGGAAGCGCAGGGTGACTGCGCCGGTGCCGATGGTCACGTGGACGCGCGCCGACTGCGGCCAGGCGCCGACGAAGTTCAGCACCAGGTTGCCCGCCCCCGCCTCCACGGTCACGGAATCCGGCCCGGCGTTGCCGATCCCCTCCACGCGCAGGTTGGACGCCCCGGTGCGCACGGTCAAGTCGGTCATCCGTACCGGGTTGGGTTCATCGAACCCGACCTCCAGATCCGCCGCCCCCGTCTCCACCAATAGCTCGCTCAACGACAGTCCGCTGAAGTCCAGGTCGCCATCGCCGGCCCCGATCCGCATGGTCATCTCCATGGGCACGTCCGGAGCGAAGGCCAGTGTCCAGTGGTTCTCAGCGCCGGCGTCGGGCATTCCCTCGGCGCCGGCCTGGGTGACGGACAGCTCGCTGCCGTCCCAGGAGACCTCCGGCGCCCATTCGGCGATGTTGGTGCGGAAGACGCCGGAGAAGAAGTTCGCGGAGTCGCCGGCAGCCACGGTGATCTCCCCCGCCCCCATCACGACGTCCACCTCCGCTTCCGTGACCCCTGCCCGTGGCACCTGGTGGGTGTACTCCTGCATCTCGCCCACCTGCAGGCGGGGTACATCAATACTGGGCAGCGCCGGCACAGAGATCGTACAGGCCAGGGCACTGAGCGCCAGCAACAGCGCGATCAGAATCGGAACCGCTCGCTTCATTCTCCACCTCCTGATGTGCATTCAACCGATCACCGCCATCCGCCGGAGCATGCCCCACCACAGCAGGCCGGACAGCAGTGCCAGTGCCAGGCTGACCAGGGCCAGCAACAGAAGCGGATAGAGCAGCGCCGCGAAGGTCAGGCAGAGGGAGTTCAACAGCGGCACGGCGCTGGCCAGCAGACGGTCGAGCAGCAGATCGCCGGCCGCCAGGAAGGGGCGGAGGATCGAGAACAGGCTGGGGAGCTTCCACAGCGCGGTCGGCACCAGGAGAACAGCCATCGCCCCGCCGCCCGCCGTCAGGGCCAGGGCGCCCAACGCCGTCCGCCGCACGCGTCGCCGCCGGTCCAGGCGGGCCATCGCCCGCCCGAAGAAACCGGCGGGTGGGCGGGCCATCGGCGCGGCATGCAGCCACCGCTCCAGCGTCTGCAGCCGCTCCCACTCGGCGCGACAGTCCGCGCAGCGGGCCAGGTGACCGTCCAGCTCGACGCGCCCCGCCGCAGAAAGCTCCCCGTCGAGCGCCTGCATCATCCGCCCTCGTGTCAGTTCACAGTCCATTGGTTTCCTCTGCCATCACCGCTGCCAGCGCCCGGCGCGCCCGGTGCAGGCGGGACTTCACCGCGCTCACCGTCATCGAGAGCGCCTGGGCGATCTCTTCGTAAGAACAGTCGTACCAGTAGAGCAGGATGACCGCCGCCCGGTCGGTCGGTGGGAGCTCCAACAGCAGCCGCTGCACCCGCTCCTGCGTCTCTCGCCGCACCACCGCCATCTCCGGGTCGTGACAGCGGGCTGTCAGCACGACCTCGTCCAGCGACACCGTGGGTCGGCGTCGCCGCAGCCGATCCACGCAGTGGTGGGCGGTGATCGAGAGCAACCAGTGGCGGAACGGGCGCTGCGGGTCGTACCGACCCAGGTTCTGGAACGCCCGCAGGAATGTCTCCTGGGCCGCGTCCTCCGCTTCCATCCGATCGCCGGTCATCCGGTAGGCCAGATTGTAAACCGGCGTCTGGTAGAGCTGGACCAGACGCCCGAACGCTGCGCGATTTCCTTCTGTGGCCTGCTGAATCCAGGCGGCTTCATCCATCGTGTGCGCGCGCTCCCCGGCAGCTATATGGTATACGCAGGAGGAAGGTTTCAGGTTGCAGGTTACAGGGTTTCAGGTTGCAGGTTACAGGGTTTCAGGTTGCAGGTTGGCGAGCAGCTCATTGCGGCGCACTTCAGTGCAGAGATTACGCCCGAACCTGCGGGAGGGTAGGCCGTTACCCTGTAACCTTGAAACCTGAAACCTGAAACTATCCCGTGGGCAGCGTGTCCAGCGTCTCGCCGCGCAGCGCCCGGCGCATGGCCTCGCGGTCGTCCCAGGGGTACTCGACCGTGCCGAAGCACATGGACTGCTCGTGGCCCTTGCCACAGGCGATGACCACGTCGCCTGGGCGGGCCATCCGGCAGGCGAAGCGGATCGCCTCGCCGCGGTCGGGGATACGGAAGAGGTCCACGTCGTCGCGCTTGCCGGCCTCCCGCGCCGCCGCCGCGCTGACGGCCATGATCTCCTCCAGGCTCTCGGTGCGCGGGTCCTCGGCGGTCAGCACAACCACGTCGGCCAGCTCGCCAGCGCTGCGGCCCATCAGCGTCCGCTTCTCGCGGTCGCGCAGCCCGGCGCAGCCGAAGACGACGATCACCCGCCCGTCGGTCAGCGTGCGCGCCGTCTGCAGCGCGCGCACCAACGCGACCGGCGTATGGGCGAAGTCCACGATGGCCAGGAAGTCCTGCCCGGCCTCGATCCGCTCCATCCGCCCCGGCACGCCGCGCACGGCGGCGACCCCGGCGGCGATGGCCTGCGGCGGGACCCCCAACGCCACGCCAGCCGACGCCGCTGCCAAGATGTTGCTGACGTTGTAGGCGCCGACCAGGGCGGTCTCCACCGCCACTTCCGCGCCCGGCAGTCGCAACGTGAAACGAGTGGCGGCGGAGCCATACTCCACGTCGGCGGCTGTCACATCCCCTTCCCC
The DNA here is from genome assembly GCA_034434755.1 of Anaerolineae bacterium. Classification (GTDB taxonomy): domain Bacteria; phylum Chloroflexota; class Anaerolineae; order B4-G1; family DUEL01; genus DAOTYW01. The sequence goes on from DAOTYW010000229.1 coordinate 7,122, forward strand.
GTCTACCGAGTAGACGATCCGTCGGTCGGCGGGGATGAGCCGCAGGTAGTCGTAGGAGCTGTCGTCGCGGTTCAGCACCGCCACCTTGGGCAAGCCGGGCTTGTGGAAGGAGCCGGTCAGTCCCTCGAACAGCATCGCCTTGGCCCGCCGGTAGGCCTCCAGCGAGCCGTGAAAGTCCAGGTGCTCGTGGGTCACGTTGGTCACCACCGCCACGTCGAAATCGCAGCCGGCCACCCGTTGTTGGGCCAGGCCATGCGAGGTCACCTCCAGCACCGCGTGGGTCAGACCGCTCTCGACCATCCGCGCCAGGTAGCGCTGCACGTCCGGCGGGTCGGGCGTGGTGGTGTGCAGGCCGGTGTCCACCTCCTCCGCGCCGATGCGCGCGCTGACGGTGGTGATCAGCCCAGCGGCGAAGCCGGCTGCCTGGAGGACGGCGTGGGTCAGCGTAGCGGTAGTCGTCTTGCCGTCGGTGCCGGTGACGCCGACCAGGGCCAGGCGGCGGGCGGGGAAGCCCTCCCAGGCAGCGCAGAGCCAGCCCCAGGCCTGGCGGGCGTCGGCGACGCGGACGTAGGTGAAGGAACCCCAGGGCAGCCCGCTCAGTTCGGCAGGGGCGCGCTCGCCGACGACGGCGGCCGCCCCCTCGGCCACCGCCTGGGCGATGAAGCGATGCCCGTCCACGTTGATGCCGGGGATGGCGACGAACAGGTCACCGGGGCGGACGCGGCGCGAGTCCGTGCAGACGCCGCCGACCTCCACATCCAGCCCGACCCGCCCGATGACGTTCGGGACATGCTCGATAAGCTCGTTCAGCCCTCGCACCGCACCTCCTCCTGCCGCAGCCGGAATGCAATAGACCACCGATGACGAACCACCGACCACTGCTGAACCGTGGTGGTCCGTCGTCGGTGGTCGGTGGTCCGTCGTCGGTGGTCGAAGGGGGAAAGGTCCCCAGTCCTACGCCAATGTCTGTCGCAACTGCTCCAACTGCCCGGCGACGCTGGCGTCCACCACCCGGTCGCCGGCGCGGACGATCAACCCGCCCAGGATGCGCGGGTCCACCTGGAAGGAGACATCCCCACTCCATTGACGGGCGGCCAGTTCGCGGCGGATCGTGGCCTGCTCAGCCTCGGTGAGCGGGACGGCGCTGGTGACCATCGCCGCGCCGGAGGCCCGGCCGATGTCCGCCGGCAGCACCTCGACGCGGCCCTCGCGGATGCCGCTGAAGAACGACGCGACCAGCGCGCGCTGACGCTGCTCGTCGAGCGACTCACCGACCAGCCGGTGGGCGGCGGCGATGGCCAGGGCAGCGATCTCGCCGCGCATCTGACCCATCACCCGCAGGCGCTCGAACTCCGCCTCCTGCTGCGCGCTAGCGCGGATGCGCTCGGCCTCCTGTCGCGCCTCCGCCAGCAGCCGTTCCGCCTCCTCCCGCCCGCGCCGCGCCGCCTCGGCCACGGTACGCTCCGCCTCGGCGCGGGCCTGGCTCAACACCGCGTTGCGCTCGGCAGCGATCTCCGCCCGCTCCTTCTCGGCAGCGGCGGCATCTTCCAGTCCTTTCTGGATGCGCTCCTGCCGCTCCTTGAGCATCTTCTGGATCGGCTTGTAGGCCACCAGGCGCAGGAGCACCACCAGCAGGACAAAGTTGACGATCTGAGCCAGCAGGATCCACGGATTGATTCCCAATCCTTCCATCGCTGGCCTCCTACACGACGAAGAGCAAGATCAGCGCGACCACCAGGGCATAGATGGCGATGGCCTCGGCAAAGGCGATGGCCAAGATCATGTTGGTCAGGATCGTCCCCGCCGCATCGGGGTTGCGACCGATCGCCTGCGTGCCGCCCAGGCCGACCAGGCCGACGCCGACGCCGGGGCCGATGGCCCCCAGGCCGATCGCCAATCCCGCTGCCAGCATCTTCAGAACCGTGAGATCGAGGGTACTGCTATCCATGGACTCCTCCCCTTGTCGTAGAACCGGTTACGCTCCGGTCTTGGGCTAATGATGATCGCCGTGCCCCATTGTGGCGATGGCGATGAACGCCGCGGTCAGCATCATGAACACCAGCGCCTGCACGGCGCCGACGAACAGCTCCAGGAAGTAGAACGCCACCGGAGCCAGGAAAGGCGCCAGCGACGAGATGACCAACAACAGCACCATCCCGGCAAAGATGTTGCCGAAGAGACGGAAGGCGAAGGAGACGATCTTGGCGATCTCGCCAACCCCCTCCAGCAAGCCAACGACGAAGTCCATCTTCTTCATGATCCCGCCGGAGACGAGCGCTGGCAGGTTGAAGAAGCGGTAGAAGTAGCCCCAGCCGGCGGCGCGGACGCCGTAGAACTGGATCATGAACACCGAGACCAACGAAAGGGCTAACGGAGTGTTCAGATCCGTGTTGGCCGCCCGCAGGAAGGGCACCAGCGTATAGTGGCCCTCGTCGGAGGTCAGCATGGCCAGCGGGCCGACCTGGCGCACGGCCAGGCCATGGGCGCCCTCCTCGACCTCCTCGATGACGCCGATGCTGTCGAAGCCGGGGAACAGTTCGATCCAGTTGGCGAACAGGATGAAAAGGAAAAAGGTCATCAGCAGCGGGATGAGCGCCACCGCCTTCTCACCCAGCACGTTGTGCAGCAGGCTGGACAGCGCGTCGTAGATCCACTCGACGAAGTTCTGCAGCCCCTTGGGGACAAGCGCTTCGGCGTGCCCGGCGCGGATGAGCCGGGTGCCCAGCAGCGCCCCACCGACCAGGATCAGATCGGTGATCAGCGTTGCTACCATGGAGTTGGGCAAGGAGATGGGGCCCAGGGGGATGCGCTCCGCCGGCATCTGAATGTGCGGCTGGACCACCAGCGCGCTGCCCAATGGCCCCATCATGCAGGCGAAGACACAGATGCCGATAGAGACCAGGATCACCAAGAGCGCTATGAGCTTCTTCATCCTCTACCCTCTTCGACACGGATTTCCACGGATTACACGGATTCGGGCCCACCCGATGAATCCGGGGAATCCGTGGAATCTGTGGTTCCCGATGGCTTCTCCCGAGTGGGGAGCTGCGCCCGCCGGGCGGTGGTCAGGGCCGCCCAGACCAGCGCCGCCGTGCTCACCGGGATGCTTCCCAGGACGAACGTCAGCGTCAACCACGGGCGGGTGCCGAACTGCCTATCCAGCCACAGCCCCAGCCCCAGCGCGGCCAGGATGATCACCAGGGTCAGGCAACCGATCTGGGCGGTGCCCTCCATGACCACCGCCAACTGTCGCCAGCCCAGCCCTGCGGCCTTCCACCTGTCAGCCGGCCCACTCATCGCGCCCCTGACCGTCGCTCATGATACCCGAAAGTCGCCACCGGCACAGTAAAAGTTGGCGGTTGGAAGCTAGAACCACCCCGCGCTGGCCTGCCAGATCAGGTTGAACACCGGCGCGCCCACGATGCCCAGCAGGACAATCGCTGCCATCGAGAAGCCCAGCACCCACCGCGAGGGCACCGGCACCGCCAGCGGTGCCTCCTCATCCTCCGACCGCCGCTGGAAGACGACCTTGACCACGTTCAGGTAGTAGAACAGGCTGATGACGACGTTGACCGCGCCGAAGGCCACCAGGGCGATCAGCCCGCTCTGCACCGCCGCCGCGAAGAGGATCAGCTTGCCGACGAAGCCGGCGAACGGTGGCACACCGCCCAGGGAGAACAGCGCCAACATCAACGACCAGGCCAGGAACGGCGACCGTCGGCTCAGCCCGGCAAAGGTGCCGATGTCCTCGCTGCCGGTCAAGTTGGAGATCAGCACCACCACGCCAAAGGCGGCGATGTTGGTGACGGTGTAGATCACCAGGTAGAAAGCCACCGCCGCCGCGCCCAGCGCCGACCCCGCCGCCACGCCGATCAGGATGTAGCCAGCCTGGGCGACGCTGGAGTAGGCCAGCATGCGCTTGATGTTCCGCTGCGGGATGGCGAACAGGTTGCCCAGGGTCATCGTCACCGCCGAAATGGCGACCAGCAGCACGGTCCACTCGTTCCCCAGCGCCGGCAGCATGAAGTTCAGCGCCCGCAGCAGCACGGCGAACCCCGCTGCCTTCGAGGCGACGGAGATGAAAGCCGTCACCGGCGTCGGCGCGCCCTGGTAGACATCGGGGGTCCAGAAGTGCATCGGCACCATCGCTACCTTGAAGCCGAACCCCACCAATACCATCATCAGGCCGACGATCCCCAGGTTAAAGGGGGCAGCCGATACCGAGATCATGGCAACCACCTGCTGTAACATGGCCGCCACCTGCCCATAGCCGGTCCCGCCGGTCATCCCGAAGAACAGGCTCAGCCCGTAGAGCATCACCGCCGAGGAGAACGCGCCGAACAGGAAGTACTTCACCCCCGCTTCAGTGGACAGCGGCGACTCCTTGAGGTAGCCCACCAGGACGTAGGCGCTGATGCTGGTCAGCTCCATCGCCACGTAGAGCATCACCAGGTCGTGAGCCACGGCCATCAGGCACATCCCCATCAGGGAGAAGATCAACACGCCGTAGTAGGGGCCGTCCTGCCGCAGGGGGCGGAAATCCATGGACATCAGCGCCGCCAGGACGCCGCCGAGGAGGAAGACGGCGCGCAGCAGCCGCCCCAGCCCGTCCGCCACGACCAGGCCGCCGAACGCGACGCCGGTGGGGGCCGGACCCCACAGCGCCACGGCCAGGATGATCACCAGGCCGCCAGCGGTCCACACCCCCAACGCCCGCTTCCGTTCCTTCGGCAGCGCCAGGTCCACCGCCAGCACCACCACGGCCAGCAGCAGCAGGAGAATCTCCGGCAGGATCGCCAGGAACCCGTTCGCGTTGAGCACCGTGTTGCCCACCTACGCACCTCCCAAGAGCGTCAGCACCGACTGCACGCCGCGCTGGATGATCTCGACGATCGGGCCGGGGAAGAAGCCGCCGACGATGAGGATCCCGCCCATCAGCGCCAGGGCGACCGTGTCCAGCGGGCCGGCCGGTTGGAGATCCGAGAATTGCGGTTTCAGTTCGCCGAAGAAGACGTGTTGGATCAGACGCAGGATGTAGGCTGCCGTGCCCAGCACGCCGACGGCGGAGACGATGGCGATCGCCGGGAACCAGGGGGCCAGGTTCGCTGCCCGCCACAGGCCCATGAAGACCTGCACCTCGGCGATGAAGCCCAGCAGGCCGGGCATGCCCATCGAGGCCAGGCCGGCCACGATCAGCGCCACTGCCGGCTGCGGCAGCTTGCGGATCAGCCCGCCTAGCTTCCGGATGTCTCGCTCGTGCGTCCGGTCGTAGACCATGCCGACGATGGCGAAGGACATCGCCGCGATGATCCCGTGGGCGAACATCTGCGTCACCGCCCCGGTCCAGCCCAGTTCATTCATCGCCGCGAAGCCCATCAGCACGATGCCCATGTGGGCCACGCTGGCGAAACCGATGATGTACTTCAGGTCGGTGTGGATCAGGGCGACGAATGTGGCGTAGATGACATTGACCGCCATCAGGAAAACCAGGTAGGGCATCCAGAAGCGCGCCCCGTCCGGCAGCAGCAGCATGGCGACGCGGAAGGCGGTGAACGCACCGACGTTCTTCAGCACCCCGGCGTGGAGCATAGAGACCGCTGCCGGCGCGGCGGCGTAGCCGTCGGGCGACCAGGAATAGAACGGCCAGAGGCTGGCCAGCACGCCGAAGCCCAGGAAGATCGGTAAGAACCAGGTGCGCTGGAACTCGACGCTGAACGTCGCCCCCTGTAGCGCCACCATGTCGAATGTCTGCAGGCCGGAGGTGAAGTAGACCGCCAACACGCCGACCACCGCCACCAGGCTGCCCAACAGCAGGTAGAGGGTCAGCTTCATCGCCCCGTACTCGCGCAACGGCTTCCAGCCCCAGTTGACGATGAGGATGTAGATCGGGAAGAGCACCAGCTCGTAGAAGAAGACCAGCAGGAACAGGTCGAGCAGGGTGAACGCGCCGAACACCCCCACGCCCATCAGCAGCAGCAGGGCGAAGAACTCGCGCGGGCGGTCGTCCACGTGCCAGGAGGTCAGCACGGCGGAGAAGAGGAGGATGCCGTTGAGCAGGACGAGCATCACCCCCATCCCGTTGACGCCGACGTGGTAGGAAGAACCGATCGCCGGCAGCCACGGCAGTTGCTCGACGAACTGGTAGCCGCCCGTCTCCCGCTGATAGGCCAGGAAGACCCAGAAGGCCAGCACCAGTGAGATGAACGAACCGACCGCCGCCAGCACCTTCGGCTCCGCCTGCCGGTCCTTCGGCAAGAGGAGGATCAGCACGGCGGCGACGGCCGGGGCGAAGATGATGATGCTGAGAAATGGAAAGCTCATAGTCACCTCAACTCGGATGGACGGCGAACCGTCTCAGGTCGGTTTGCTCTCTTCCGCGATGATCCGTTCGACCGCTTCTCGGAGCAGCGGCAGCTTGTTGACGACGACATCCCACACAATCCCATAGTCCACGCCGAAATAGCCGTGGATCAGCCGGTCGCGCATCCCGGCGATGGCTCTCCACTCGACGATGCTGTGCTTCTGTCTGAACTCGTCGGGCACTTTCTTGGCCGCTTCGCCGATGATCTCCAGACTGCGCACAAACGCTCTGCGCAAGGTCTCATCAGCCACGAACTCATCGTAGCTCAGGCCGCTGGCACGTCGGGCGATGTACTCCGTCTCGTCCAGGATGTGACGGAGATACTCAAGCGGCGAATGCGACATACTCGACCTCGCGGATCACGTAGGGCCGAATGTAGGGGCTGATGGACTCCGGTGTCACCAGCTCTACTCGTCTCTCGAGAATGTCCTCCAATAGGAATGCAAGCCGCGTGAAATTGTCGAAAGTCTTCTGGCCTTGTTCGAACTCCACCAGCAAGTCCACATCGCTCTCATCACCCGCTTGTCCACGGGCGAAGGAACCGAACAGGCCCAACCGACGCACGCCCAAGGCTCTGATCGGCTCCTGGTACGATTTCAACAAGGACAGGACACTGGACTTGCTTTGCGCTGGCATCACTCCCTACCCAATCAGTCGCATCACCGTAGCGTTGAACACGTTGATCAGCCAGCCGGGCCAGACGCCGACCAGCAGCATCAGTGCCATCAGCGGCAGCATGGCGACGACTTCGCGGAAGGAGATCTCTTTCATCCCCTGCCAGCGCGGGTTCAGCGGCCCCAGGAGCACCTTCTGGATCGTCCACAGCAAGTAGCCGGCGGTGAAGACCAGCCCCAGCGTGGCCAGGGCGGTGAAGAGGGTGAAGACCGGCCAGGCGCCGCGGAAGACCATGAACTCGCTGACGAAGCCGTTCAGCCCCGGCAGCCCCAGCGAGGCCAGGGTGGAGAAGAGCAGCACGCCGCCGTAGGCCGGCACGGCCACGCCCAGCCCGCCGAAGTCCTTCAGGCTGCGCGTGTGCGCCCGCTCGTAGACCATGCCCACCAGGGCGAACATCGCCGCCGAGGTGATGCCGTGGTTGAACATTTGCAGCACCGCGCCGTTGGCCGCCAGTGCCGCGTCCAGCGGGTTCACCCCGCCGCCCAGCGCCCGCGCCGCCACGGCGATGCCCAGCACCACGAAGCCCATGTGCCCCACCGAAGAGTAGGCCACCAGCCGCTTGAAATCGTCCTGCCCCAGCGCCGATAGCCCACCGAAGACCGCCGCGCACAGCCCCAGCAGCGCCAACACCCAGGAGAACTGCGCTGCCTGGGCGGGGAAGAGCGGCAACACCAGGCGCAGGAAACCATACGCGCCCAGCTTCAGCAACACCCCGGCCAGGATCATCGAGCCGGCGGTGGGCGCCTCGGTGTGCGCGTCGGGCAGCCAGGTGTGGAAGGGCCAGATCGGCACCTTGATGGCAAAGGCCACGGTAAAGGCCCAGAAGCCGATCGTCTTGACCACCGCGATCGGCAGGCCGAAGAGCGAGCCGCTGAAGTCGCGCCACAGCGTCCGCAGGCTGACGATGTCGAACGTCCCCGCCGTCAGCCCGATCACCTGGATCGCCAGCAGCAGCCCCAGGCTGCCGGCCATGGTGAACAGGAAGAACTTGTTCGCCGCGTAGCGCCGGTTCGCGCTGCCCCAGACGTTGATCAGGAAGTACATCGGGATCAGCCCGATCTCCCAGAAGGCGAAGAAGATCAGCAGGTCGAGGGCCACGAAGACCCCCAGCATCCCCGTCTCCAACATCAGGAACAGGGCGAAGTACGAGCGCACGTTCTCCTTGATACTGAAGGAGATCAACAACGCCAGCGGGGTCAGGAACGTCGTCAGCAGGATCATGGCCATGCTGATCCCGTCGATCCCCACGTGGTAGGACGAACCGATCTGGGGCAGCCAGGGCAACTGTTCCTCGAACTGGAAGTTCGTGTTGGCCGCCTGGAAGCGCGTCCACAGAAAGACCGCCAGGCCCAGCACGACCAGGCTGAGCAGCAGGGAGACCCAGCGGATCAGCCGCTCCTGGTCCTTGGGCAGGAGCACGACCAACACCGCCCCGGCCAGGGGGATGAAGGTGATCAGCGTCAACAGATGGGATTGGATGAACTCCATTCGCTCCCTCCCGACCCACGACTAGAATCGCTGCGCGAACAGCGGCAGGATGAGGACGAACAGCAGGATGAAGGCGCACAGGAACATCAGCACCTGCAGGAGGTAGTGCTGGACCTGGCCCGTTTGCAGCACCTGGCGCGTCGTCCGGCCCAGCCAGCCGGTGAGCTTGCCCAGGCCGTCCACGATGCCGCCGTCAATGATGTAGCGGTGGATCCAATGACTGACCGCGCCGATCAGTTCGCCCAGCCGCGCCGCGCTGTGCAAGATGCCGTCAATCAGGCCGCGGTCGAACCCCTCGTAGACCCCCTTCGCCAGCCAGAGGGTCGGGCGGATGAAGACGGCCTGATACAGCTCATCGAAATAGTACTTGTTGCGCAGCAGGGTGTGTACCGGCCCCAGCGCCCGCACCAGCGGGTCGGGCTGGCCCTCGCGCAGCGGGCGCAGGCCGTAGACCAGCCACCCCACCGCCAGTCCGCCCAGGGCGACTACCAGGGAGGTGATCAGCGGGAACGGGTCGAACCCTTCCGCCCCGTGCGGCAGCAGCTCGCCGATGGTCGCACCGACGAAGTGGTGGAACCAGTTGTGGCCGATCAGCGAGCCGAGTAGCGGGAACTCCTCCGGCACGCCGACGAAGCCGAAGAAGACGGCGAACAGCGCCAGCACCACCAGCGGCCCGCGCATCGTCCAGGGGGTGTCGTGGGCGTGGGCAGCGTGCTCCCCGCGCGGCTGCCCGGCAAAGGTCAGGCAGATCTGGCGCATGGTGTAGAAGGCGGTCAGGAACGCCGCCACAGCCAGCACCCAGAAGACCACCGTGTTGTGCGTCCAGGCCCAGGAGAGGATCTCGTCCTTGCTCCAGAAGCCGGCGGTGAGGATGGGGAAGCCGGAGAGGGCCAGCCCACCGGCGACGAAGGTCCAGAAGGTCACCGGCATGCGCTTGCCCAGCCCGCCCATCTTCATCATGTCCTGCTCGTGGTGCGACCCGATGATCACCGAGCCGGAGCCGAGGAACAGCAGCGCCTTGAAGAAGGCGTGGGTGACCAGGTGGAAGGCCGCCGCCACGTAGGCGCCGATGCCCAGCGCGGCGACCATGTAGCCCAACTGGCTGATCGTCGAGTAGGCCAGCACGCGCTTGATGTCGTTCTGAGCCACGGCGATGGTGGCGGCGAAGAGGGCGGTAAACGCGCCAATGAACGTCATCGCCGCCATCGGCGGCGTGCCCGCCCCGTGCTCCAGCCCCACCGCCAACAGCGGGAAGATGCGCACCACCAGGTAGACACCCGCCGAGACCATCGTCGCGGCGTGGATCATCGCGCTGACCGGCGTGGGACCCTCCATCGCGTCCGGCAGCCAGACGTGCAGCGGGAACTGGGCACTCTTGCCCACCGTCCCGGCGAAGAGCAGCAGTCCCACCGCCGCCGCCACCGATAGCCCCGGGATCACCGAGGCCGTCACCCCCAGCTCGTGCAGCACTGGATGGCTGAGCACTACGGCGAAGCTGAGCGAGCCGGTCTGAGTGTACAGATAGGCGATGCCCAACAGCATGATCACGTCGCCGATGCGGGTGGTGAGGAAGGCCTTGATCGCCGCCCGGTAGGCCGACGGCTTCTCGAACCAGAAGCCGATCAGCAGGTAGGAGCACAGCCCCATGATCTCCCAGAAGATGAACAGCATCAGCAAGTTATCGGCGACGGTCAGGCCGAGCATGCCGGTGGCGAACAGGCTGATGTAGGCGAAGAAGCGGCTGTAGCGCGGGTCGCCGTGCATGTAACCGACGCTGTAGATGAAGATCGCCAGACAGGTGATGGAGACGAAGAAGAGCGTGATCGCGGTCAGCGGATCCACCAGCACGCCCATGGTCAGCGCTGCGTCGCCGGAGGGCAGCCAGGGGATGCTGATGGCGAGCGGGTGCTCGGCCAGCTCCTCGCCGCCGCGCAGGAAGCCACTCCAGCAAACCACCTGGGCCATCAGGAAGGAAATGACCATCGCGCCGATGGCGATGGAGTGGCTGACCCGCTTCCAGCGGTTGAAGAAGAGCACGATCAGCGCGAAAGCCACCAGCGGCGGCAACGGGATCAACACGGTCAGGATCGGCAGCAGCGGTTGTAGGGTTTCCGTCATGAGCGGGGTCTCCTATCACCACTTCAACAGCGTGATCTGGTCCAGGTCCACCGTCTCCCGGCTGCGGAAGGCGGAGATGATCAAGGCCAGTCCGACGGCCACTTCGGCGGCGGCGACGGCGTAGACGAAAGCCGCGAACGCCTGGCCCGTGGCCCCCAGCGGGTCCTCGAAGCGCCAGAAGGCCAGCAGGTTGACGATGACGGCGTTGAGCATCAGCTCGATGCTCATCAGGATGGCGATGGCGTTGCGCCGCGCCAGCACGCCGTAGACGCCGATGCAGAACAGGACAGCCGAAAGCATGAGATACCAGCTGAGTGGAACCATCACCGCTCCCTCGCAATGGTCACAGCGCCGATGAGGGCCATCACCAGCAATACGGAGGCGACCTCGAACGGCAGGGCGTACCGCTGCGGGTCGGTGAGGGCCAGCCCCAACTGGCGGAGGCTGTCATCGGCCACCGATCCGGCGGTCGCGGGCCACAGCACCTGGCGGGCCAGGACGACCAGGACGAGCAGCAGCGCGGCGGCGAGCAGCCCGGCCAGCCACCACTGGTCGTTGGCCGGCGGCACCAGCCCACGCATCATCCCGCGGGTCATCATGATCCCGAAGATGATCAGGATGCCGATCGCGCCCATGTAGATGAATAGCTGCGCGGCGGCGAAAAAGGGCGCCTCCAGCAGCACGTAGATCACGCCCACGCCGAAGAACGAAAGCAGCAGCCACAGGGCAGCGTGGAAGAGGTTGCGCACGGTGACCACCGCCACGGCCGCTGCGACCACCACCGCGCTGAACAGGAGGAAGATGATCTGTTGAACGGTCATGCCCCTACCTCCTTGGCGACCCGCACCCTGGGCCGGAACGGTCGGTGTCGGCGCTCGCGCGCCGCCAGGATCGCCCAGGTCGCCAGGAAGATCACTACATTGCTCGCCAGCAAGGCGCCGGCCCGCGCCCAGGTCGGCGCGTCCAGGCCCCACACCGCCGTGACCCCCCAGTTCACCAGCGCGACGACGCAGAGGGTGACCAGGGCGAGCGGGACGAGGAATTTCCAGTTGAAGGCCAGCATCTGGTCAATGCGCAGGCGGGGAATGGTCATCTGGATGAAGGCCCACACCAGCAACATGAACAGGATCTTGAGCAGGAACCACAGCGTGCCCAGGAGCGGGAATTGATCCACCCACGGGCCGCGCCAGCCGCCCAGGAAGACGGTGGAGAAGAGCGCGGCCACGGCAATGGCGCCCATGAACTCGCCGACGTAGAACATGCCGAACTTCATGCCGCTGTACTCGGTCTGATAGCCGGCCACCAGCTCCGACTCGCACTCCAACAGCTCGAAGGGTCGGGCGTTGATCTCGCCCATGCTGGCCAGGAAAAAGATCAACGCCGGCAGCGGCAGGGCCAGCAAGAAGATCACCTCCTGCGCGCCGACGATGTCCTGCATCGAGAGCGACCCCACCACCACGACCACCGACAACACGGCCAACAGTTGCGGGATCTCGTAGCCCAGCAGTTGCGCCACGGCGCGGGACGCGCTGATGATCGAGTACTTGTTATCGGACGACCAGCCGGCCATCAAGAAAGCGATCAGCGCGGCGGAGGAGAAGGCCAGGACGTAGAAGATGCCGATGTTCAGCTCCGCCCCGACCAGGTCACGGCCCCATGGGATGACCGCCCAGACCATCACCGCGGCGACGACGACCAGGATCGGAGCCAAGTTATAGGGGACGACATCGATCCCTTGCGGGCGAATGTCCTCTTTCGTGAACATCTTGATCACGTCGGCGAAGGGCTGGACGATGCCCCCCGGGCCGGCCCAGGTGCCGGAACTGTTCGGCCCCAGCCGCCCTCCGATACGCGCCGAGACCTTGCGGTACATCCAGATCAGGAAGATGACGATCAGCATCGGGACGAAGCCGACCACGACCGCGCCGACAGCGGCCATGATCAGCCGGACCAGCGGTTCACTCAGCCCGGCGTTCGTCAGCAGCGTCTCGATCCACTGCCCGATATTCACGATCGCATTCGAGATAAAGGTCCAGAAATCCATCTCCCGGCCCCCTTACAAACCCTCACCTCACCCCTGCCCACTTGCCCACTTGCCTACTTGCCCACTTGCCCACTTGCCTACTTGCATACTTGCCTACTTGCATACTTGCCTACTTGCCCACTTGCCCACTTGCCCACTTGCCCACTTCCCTCACATCCACTCCAGCGCTCCCTTGCGCCAGACATACACCAGGCCCGCGCCCAGGAGGAGGACAAAGAGCACGCCCTCCAGCAAGGCATAGGCCTGCACCTGGTTATAGACGAGCGCCCAGGGGAAAAGGAAAACGGCCTCCACGTCGAAGACCAGGAAGGCGAGGGCGAAGAGGTAATACTGGTCCTTGAACTGCACCCACGCCTCACCGTGGGGCTGGAGGCCGCACTCGTAGAGCTCTTGCTTATACGGATTGGGCCGCTTGGGCCGGAAGAGCCAGGGCACGCCGATCATCACGACGGCCAGGAACAGGCCCACCAACAACAGGATGCCGACGAAGACGAATGGTTCCAGCAAGGGTCCGCCTCCTCTGTTCGTTGTGGATCAGGTCACGGCCAAAAGGCGCACAACGGGCGAGATTATAGCATGCTATTTTCAAATGACAAGCGCCACATCACCGCGTCCCCGCGTCTCCGCCTCCCCGCGTCTCCGCCTCCCCGCGTCCCCGCGTCTCTGCGTCTCCGCGTCCCCGCGTCTCCGCGTCTCATCTACACCCCCCGCTCCCGCGCCTCCTGCGCCGCCGGGATGTAGAACTGCCCGGCGTACTGGCGCACCATGCGTCGGGTGCAGAAAGCCGGCGCCGCGCTGCGTAGCGCCGCCTTCATGACCTGCACCCAGCCGCGCGGCACCCCGTCGGCGTCCTGGGCGTAGAAGAGCGGGACGACCTCTTCCTCCAGCAGTCGGTACAGCTCCTGAGCATCGTGGGCGTCCTGGTCCGCCTCGTTGCCCCCCTCCAGTGGCTCAATAGCCCAGCCGTTGGCGCCGTTGTAGCCCTCGACCCACCAGCCGTCCAGCACGCTGAGGTTAGGCACGCCATTGATCGCCGCCTTCTGTCCGCTGGTGCCGCTGGCCTCGTAGGGCCGGCGGGGCGTGTTCAGCCACACGTCCACCCCCTGCACCAGGTAACGGGCCACGTGCATATCGTAGTCCTCGACAAAGGCGATCCGCCCGCCCAGGGCCGGATCCTTGGCCAGCGCGTAAACCTGCTGGAGCAGGTGCTTGCCGCCCTCGTCGGCCGGGTGAGCTTTGCCGGCGAAGATGAACTGCACCGGACGGTGCAGGTCATGGACGATCCGCTTGAGTCGTTCCAGGTCGTGGAACAGCAACGTCGCCCGCTTGTAGAGGGCAAAGCGGCGGGCGAAGCCGATCGTCAGTGCCTCCGGGTCGAGAAACGCTCCCGCCGCCAGCACCTGGTCGGGGTCCATCTCGCCGGAGATGCGCCGCCGGCGCGCCCGCTCACGGATGAAACCCATCATCTTCCGTTTCTGGTCTTGATGGACCGCCCACAGTTCCCCGTCCGGCAGCGCGTCCAACCGTTCCCACAGCGTCGGGTCGTCGTGGCGCTCCCGCCAGTCCGGCCCCAGGTACTGATCGAACAGGCGGCCCAGCGGGCCGTAGACCCAGGAGGGGAGGTGGACGCCGTTGGTGATATGGGTGATCGGCACCTGTTCCTCCGGCCGGTCGGGCCAGAGGACATGCCACATGCGGCGGCTGACCTGGCCGTGCAGCCGGCTGACGCCGTTGCGGTAGTCGGCGAAACGGAGGGCCAGCGCCGTCATATTGAACTCCGGCCCGGCGGGGCCGTCGAACTGGCCCAGTTGCAGGAACTGCTCGCGGGTCAGTCCCAGCGAGTCCCAGTAGGACATGAAGTACTTCTCGACCAGGGCAAAGCTGAAGGCGTCATGGCCGGCGGGGACGGGCGTGTGGGTGGTGAAGACCGTCGTCGCCCGCACCGCTTCGGCTGCCTGATCGAACGACCAGCCGGCGGCGATCAGTTCGCGGATGCGCTCCAGCACCATGAAGGCACAGTGGCCCTCGTTGATGTGCCAGACCGCCGGGTTCAGGCCGACCGCCCGCAGCGCGCGCACCCCGCCGACGCCCAGGACGACCTCCTGGGAAATGCGCATCTCGCGGTCGCCGCCGTACAGCCGCGCCGAGAGGCCGCGATCCCAGGGGGCGTTCTCCGGCACATCGGTGTCCATCAGGAACAGTCGCGCCCGCCCGACGCGGAACTCGCACAGGGCCACGTGGACATCCTGGCTGGCCAGGCGGACGGTGAAGCGCACCGGCTGGCCGTCCGAACCCAGCGCCGGCCCCAGCGGTGTCTCCTCGCTGCGCAGCGGCGAGTAGATCGCCTCCTGCCAGCCGTGCGGGGGGATGCGCTGGCGAAAGTACCCCTGCGAGTAGATGAAGCCCACGCCGACCAGCGGGATGCCCAGGTCGCTGCACTCCTTGACATGGTCGCCGGCCAGCACGCCCAGCCCGCCGGAGTAGACGGGCAGGGACTGGTGAACGCCGAACTCGGCAGAGAAGTACGCCACCGGGCGGTCCACGAGCTCGGGATAGGCACGGGGGAACCACAGGTGACCGTTGGCCATATCCCGGTCGAAAGCCAGCAACACCGCATCCAGATGACGGAGGAACAGGGGGTCCCTGGCCGCCTGATGAATCTGCTCCGGCGACGCCTCCTGCAACATGCGCACGGGGTTATGATTGGTCGAACGCCAGAGCGGATAGTCGAACCGCTTGAACAGATCGCGCGCCTCCTGGTGCCAGCTCCACCAGAAGTTGCTGGCCAGCTCGGCCAGACGAGCGATCCGAGGCGGCAGTCGGTCCGCAACAGAGACGGAACATTCTTGCATGAGCATCCCCTGAGCACCCCCACCTTCCCCCCGCCCATCTCCTGCGAACGGGGGAGGGGAGGGGCAGAAGGGTGGGGGAAAAGTCCATCACGCCGGCGCGAAAGCCAGGATCAGGGCCAGGGCCGCGGCGGCGATGAGCACGAATTCGAGCACGACCCAGCGGTTCAGTTTGCCCAGCAGGTGCTGATGGGCAACGCCGGCGGAGAGATAGAAGACGACCAGCAGGAACAGGCTGCCGGTCCAATTTCCCAGCCGCCAGTAGTTGATCGCCCAGGTTGCCTCGCCCACCAGCAAGGCGACGACCCCGGCGTAGAGGGCCACCCGTCCCACCGTCACATCGGCCACGCTCAGCAAGTCGAGGGCGACCAGGAAGGCAAAGAGCATCGTTCCGCTGGCAGTGAGGATGCTGCGTACCCGCGTGCGGTAGACGAAGTAGAACAGGGCGAAGGCCAGCAGGTAGGCGAGGATGTTGAGCGCCAGACGGGCGCGGGCGTAGTTGGGGTCCTCCGTGGAGAGGGCGCTGAACTCCGCCGCCACCGCCAGGCCGCTCACCAACGCCATCCACAGCAGCCCCACCGCCCAGATGCCCTCGGTGGGGGCCAGTTCGACCAGGTAGGCGACCATCCCGCCCAGCAGGCTGGGCAGCACCCAGGAGAGGTAGAGTGGGCGGGGCAGGCGATCGGGCGCGTCGGGATGCGCCGCTAGCACGTAGCGGGTGCCCATCGCCATCAACGCCGCGACCAGGGCGATCAGGAACATCGTGCTGGTGATGCGGATCTCCAGCGGCGAGCCCAGGACGCCCAGGCTCCATGCCGCTTCCGGCAGACGAATGAAGCGT
Organism: Anaerolineae bacterium; assembly: GCA_034434755.1. Lineage (GTDB taxonomy): Bacteria > Chloroflexota > Anaerolineae > B4-G1 > DUEL01 > DAOTYW01. The sequence goes on from DAOTYW010000229.1 coordinate 23,498, forward strand.
AACAGGACGCTGATCAGCAAGAGCAGGGCGATCAGCACCGAAAGCCGGTCGCGGTCCAGGTGGGGCACTCGTTCCACCATGAGCAGGCGATTGTACAGCGTGGCAGCCGTTTTGTCAACCCGCGCTTGCCAACTTGCCCACTTTCTGTTACTATCGGCCCTGAGGAGGTAGGCTGTGACATCGAAATGGATCGTTCGCCTCGTGGCGCTGCAGCGGCGACAACGCCGGCGCGTCCGCACCAACACGGGCCCCAACCGCCTCCTGCGGATCCTGGGGGCCATGATGCTGATGCTCCTGATGGCCAATCTGCTGTCCGTCGCCGGCCTCGTCGGCGGCGCAGTGAGTGTCTACGCCTACTTCGCCCAGGACCTGCCCGATCCACAGGACATCGAGTTCGTCGAGCAAGACTTCGAGACCACGCGCATCTACGACCGCACGGGGCAGGTGTTGCTGTGGGAGGTCATTGATCCCCACGCGGGCGATCGGGTGTGGGTGCCGCTGGATCAGGTGCCCGCCGATCTGATCTGCGCCACGGTCGCCATCGAGGACCGCACGTTCTGGGAGAATCCCGGTTTCAACGTGCGCGGCATGCTGCGCGCCTTCACCGCCAACCTGCGCGGTCAACAGGTGCAGGGCGGTTCCTCCATCACCCAGCAGTTGATCAAGAACGTGCTCATCGCGCCGGAGGAGCGCGTCGTTGGCGTCGAGGGGCCGGACCTCCAGGACTACGCGCGCAAGGTCCGCGAGCTGATCCTGGCCGTGGAGATCACCCGCCGCTACAGCAAGGAACAGATCCTGGAGTGGTATCTGAACACCAACTTCTACGGCAACCTGGCCTACGGGATCGAGGCGGCGGCGCAGGTCTACTTTGGCAAGCCGGTCAGCCAGCTCACCCTGGCCGAGGCGGCGACCCTGGCGGCGATCCCCCAGTACCCACAGATGAACCCGTTCGACAATCCCGAAGCCGCCCGACAGCGCCAGAACCTGGTGCTCGACCAGATGGTCACCCAAGGCTGCATCACGCCCGAAGAAGCCGCGGCCGCTGCCGTCGAGCCCTGGCATCTGGCCTCGGCCTCGGCGCAGTTCGATTTCCTGGCCCCGCACTTCTCGGTCTACGTGCGCAATCAGTTGGAGCAGATGTTCGGGCCGGACATGGTCTACCGCGGCGGGCTGCGCGTCTACACCACGCTGGACTACGAGCTGCAGCAGCAGGCCGAGTGCGTGGCGCGGGCGCAGGTGCGCCGCCTCTCTGGGGAGGACGAGCAGACGGTGCTGGCCGAGTCCCTCGCCGCCGGCTGCGCGGCCGCTCAGTACCTGCCGGCGCTGCGCGCCCGCGACGTGGGGGTGGACCACCACATCTCCAACGCCGCCGTCGTCAGCCTGCGTCCCGGCACCGGCGAGATCCTGGCCATGGTCGGCAGCCTGGACTACTGGAACGACGCCATTGATGGCCGCTACAATGCCGCCCTGGGCCTGCGCCAGCCCGGCTCTTCCTTCAAACCGTTCACCTACGTGACCCTGCTCTCGCAGGGGTACAACGCCGCGCAGCTCTTCTGGGACGTGCGCACGGCGTTCCAACAGCCTGGCCAACCACCCTACGTGCCGGAGAACTACGATCGTCGCTACCACGGCCCGCAGCGCCTCCGCCTGGCCCTGGCCCGTTCCTATAACATCCCGGCGGTCGCTGCCCTGCAACTGGCCGGCGTGGATAACGTCATCCGCACCGCCCACCGCATGGGCATCAACAGCCTTGACCGTGGGCTGGATTACTACGGCCTCAGCCTGACCCTGGGCGGCGGCGAGGTCAGCCTGATGGACATGGTCTACGCCTACAGCGTCTTCGCCAACGGCGGGAAGATGATCGGTCAGCCTATCCCCGTTGAGGAGATCCGTTCCGGCTACCGCGAACTGAACCCGGTGGCGATCCTGCGCGTCGAGGACCGCAACGGCACCGTGCTCTACCAGTACGACCAGCCTGCACAGCGTGAGATCCTCAGCCCGCAACTGGCTTACCTGATGGTCAACATCCTCTCCGATCGCCAGGCGCGGTGGGCTGCTTTCGGCCACCCCAACCCGCTGGAGCTCTCCAACGACCGCCCGGCGGCGGTCAAGACCGGCACGACGAACGACTTCCGCGATAACTGGACGATCGGCTTCACGCCGCAGCTCGTCACCGGCGTCTGGATCGGCAACTCCGATAACAGCGAGATGGAGAACCTGCCCGGTTCCGAAGGGGCAGCGCCCATCTGGCACGCGGTCATGGAGTACGCCCTGCGCGACCAGGAGATCCTCCCCTTCGTGCGCCCTGATGGACTGATCGAGATGCAGGTCTGCGCGGTCTCCGGGCACCTGCCCACCGACCACTGCCCGCGGGTCACCGAACTGTTCATCGCCGGCACGGAACCGACCGAGACCTGCACCCTGCACCAGGTCTTCCGCGTCAACCGCGAGACCGGTCGCCTGTGCACGGTCTTCACCCCGCCGGAGCTGTGCGAGGAGCGCGTCTACGAGGTCTACCCACCCGAAGCCGCCGACTGGCTGGCCAGCCTGGACGAGGAGGACCGCCCGCCCACACCGCCGACGGAGTACGACACGATCTACGGCCCCAGCGCGACCAGCGCCGAGGTAGCGATCCTCCAGCCGGCCCCCTATGCCTACGTCCCCTCCAGCGTCATCACCATCACCGGCAACGCCCGTGGAGGGGACTTCGCCTTCTACCGGCTGGCCTTCGGCGAGGGGATGAACCCAGCGACCTGGATACAGATCGGGCCCGACCACTACGAGCCGGTGGACAACAACATCCTGGAGTACTGGAACACGAGCGGGCTGTCCGGATTGTACAGCCTGCAACTGATGGTGGTGGACCACAGCCAGGCGGTCCGCCAGGCGACGATCCAGGTGACGGTGGACGACGAACCGCCGACGGTCAACCTGAACTACCCGCCGAACGGCCAGGTCTACACCTATGGGCAGGACGAGTGGGTCACCATCAACGCCGATGTGAACGACAACTATGCCATCGGGCGGGTGGAGTTCTTCCGCAACGACGAGGAAGCACCATTCGCCGTGCGCACCATCCAGCCCTATAACGTCAACTGGATCATCAACGAACTGGGCGAGCAACGCTTCCGTGTCATCGTCTACGACGCCGCTGGCAACCGCGCCGAGTCCCGCACCGTGACCATCCGCGTCCAGCCACAGCCATAAACGCCGGCCCCCCGCACCACGGACCCCGCATAGCTGTTGCGTGTTCCGTGTTGCGTGGCCATTGTTCATTGGTCATGGTTCCATTTGACACCTTGTCCCATCTGTGTTATCATTGTCCACGCTCGCGCCTGGGGCGGGCATTTCGATTTGACCAGCCAACAGCCGTCGTGAGGTAAGCGAAGATCAGAAGGAGACGACCGAAAAAATTCAGGAAAGACCTCCGAGGGTCTTACCGGATCAACCAACAGATCCGCGTGCGTGAGGTGCGGTTGATCGGCGCGAACCGCGAGCACTATGGCATCGTGTCGATCCGCGAGGCCCTGGAACGGGCCCGCGAAGCCAATCTCGACCTGGTCGAGATCTCCCCCAATGCAGAGCCGCCCGTGGCGCGGATCATGGACTATGGCCGGTTCATCTACGAACAGGCCAAAAAGGAACGGGAGACGCGTAAGACCCAGAAGTTGGTGGAGGTGAAGGAGTTCCGCCTGCGGCCGCGCACCAACGAGCACGACCGGGAGATCAAAATGGATCAGGCCCGCAAGTGGCTCGAAGAGGGGATGAAGGTCAAGGTGCGCATCCGCTTCCGTGGGCGGGAGATCACCTACCCCGAACTGGCCCACGGGCAACTGCTGGAGGTCGCCCAAGAGCTGGCGGACGTGGCGGTGGTCGAGCAGGAGCCGGACCTGGAGGGCCAGACGATGTTGATGATCCTGGCGCCCAAGAAGGGAGCGGGCGCTGGGGTAAGAAGCGACGAGGAATACGAAGACGAAGACGAAGAAGACGAATACGAAGAAGACGAAATCGAAGAGGACGAGGAAAGTGCCGAAGATTAAGACACACAAGTCCACGTCGAAGCGTTTCCGCTTGACGAAGGGCGGCAAAGGCAAGCTGCAGATGCCGAAGATCGGCAAGTCACACCGGCGGCGCATGAAGAGCCCGCGGGTGAAGCGCATGTTCGACGAAATGCAGGTCATCGAAGCCAGGGGGCTGGACCGGCGCGTCCGCCGCCTGGCGCCGTATTTGCAAGAGAAGGGGAAGTAGGGCCGTGAGAGTCAAGGGTGGAACCAGGACGCATTACCGTCACCAGAAGATCCTCCGTCAGAACCGGGGATACTACGGCTCCCGCCATCGGCTCTGGGCGCGGGCGAACGAAGCCTGGCTGAAGGCGCAATGGTACGCCTACCGCGACCGGCGCAACCGGCGACGGGACATGCGCCGGCTATGGATCGTGCGCATCAACGCGGCAGCGCGCCAGAACGGCCTCTCCTACAGCCGCCTGATCCACGGGCTGCAGCAGGCCCAGATAGCGTTGGACCGCAAGGTGCTGGCGGACATCGCCGTGCGCGACCCGCAGACCTTTGCCCGTATCGCGGCGGTGGCGCGGGAAGCGATATAGACCGTCCACTACCACGTCGTCCATCGGCAGCAACACGAAAGGGTGGGAGCGATACGCTCCCACCCTTGTTGTTTAGCGGTGAGTTCCGGTCATCCCTCGCCATCAACCATCGGGGGGGACAGCGGGCGGGAAACGAACAGGGCCGGCGTCGCCCGCCGGCCCTGCCGTGGTGGAGATGGCGGGAATCGAACCCGCGTCCGAAGAATTCGTCCAGGGACTTCTACGAGCGTAGTCGGCCCTTTCACGTCCCCTGGGGAGCCGCCGCCGACCGCGCTGCACCCAGAGCCAGCCGATATGTCTCAGGCGGCCGTATCGGCATCCGACCGCCGCCCGCCGGCATTATCACACCGGGCCCCCGGCCCACCGGCGCGAGACCGAGGGGGGCGGGACCGCACGCGGCGATCCGGTTTGTTCCCTTTCCGCACTAGGCGTAGACGGGAACGGATGCCCAGTTGTTGGCATTCTTGGGTTCGCTCAGTTGTTCACGGGGCCCGAGCGCCCCGGCTCGCCGTCCGTGGTCAGCCTTCCCCGTCGAAACCGTTCATCCCCACGGATACTTGTATCGTACCACACCCTCGGCTTCCTGTCAATGCCCGCGCCCCTACACCAGCCGCCCGAAGAGGGCGGCAGTCTGGCGGGCGATGCGCTCCCAGGCGAACTCGGCGGCCAGCGCCGCCGCCCCCGCCTCCAGGCGCGTCCGCAGCGCGTCGTCCGCCGCCAGGCGGGCCACCGCGTCGGCCATCCCCTCTACGTCCCGTGGCGCCACCAGCAACATGGTCTCGCCGTCGCGCACCTCCGGCAGCGGCACGGCCGGCCGCGTGGTGACGATCGCCCGCCCGTGCGCCAGGCAGGCGTGCAGCGTCCCCCGACGCAAGGAAACCCCGTCGCGGTACGGCAGCAGACAGACGTCGGTCGCCAGCAGTCCCGCCGAGACGATCTGCGGATCAGTGTAGCCGGTCCAGTGGACGCGCCCACCCAGGCCCAGTTCGGCGATCAGCCGCTCCACCCGCCCGGCGTAGGCGCGATTGGTCGGGTCAGAACTACCCACCCGCCCGCCGACCATCAGCAGGTGAGCCGGCAGTCCCCGCTCCACCAAAAGGGCCAACGTCCGCACCAGCTCCTCGCCGCCCTTGCTCTCGTTCAGGAAGCCGAAGTAGCCCACCAGCAGGTCGTGGGGGCCGACCGACCAGCGCGCTCGCTCGGCGAGGCGGTCGTAGCCCGGCGGGGGCGCCGGAGCGATGTTGCTGCCGATGGGGATGAGCGCCAGCCGGTCGCCGGCGACCTCCCGCTCCAGCCGCAGGTAATCCTCGCGGTTGGTGACGATGGCCGCGTTGGCGCAGCGGGCCAGCCGGCGCACGACCCACCAGCGCAGCGGCCCGGCCTTCGGGAAGAGGTAGGGCACCCTCAGGTCGTGGAACGTCACCGCCAGCGGCGGCCGCTCGTCCGGCGGCGGGACGAAGTGGATCGCCGGGTGCATCCCGTAGGCGACGGTCTGGTACTGCAGGTCGAGCACGTCCAGCGCCAGCTCCCGCGCCAGCCGCAGCACCTCCCGCCAGCAGCCCCAGCGCCACGTGGGGATGGCGCGGTGGATGGAGAGAGACGCGTCGGTGGCGCGATCCGCCGCCGGCGTTGCGCCGGTGAGTACGTGCACCTCGTGCCCCAGTCCCGCCAGCGCCAGCCCCAGCTCGCGGGTGAAATCACCCACCCCGCCCTGCATCGGCGGGTATTCGCCGCTTACCAGTCCCATGCGCATATTCCTGCTCCGTGCCTGTCAAGCGGACCCTCCTGCAGGCTTGAGGCCTGCGGGAGGGTCGTCCGTGCGGGACCGCAGCCCTGAGCGCAGCACCTGCCAGTAGGCGGCGATCCGCTGCGCCCGCAGCGGCCGTTTGTGACCGATCAGCCACTTGCCTCCCTCCAGCGCCGTCTGCCCGGCGTAGTTCGCCAGCAGGAACAGCCGCAAGAGCTGCCCGACCAGCGGGCCGTGGAACTTACGGAAGTAGCGCACCTTGCTGGTCTGGAAGTGAATGTGGCGGGCGGCGACGACCTGCTCGCTGCTCTTGCCGCGATGGTGGATGACCTGGGCAGTGGGCAGGTAGACCACCCGCCAGCCGGCCTGACGGAAGCGCCGGCACCAGTCCAGCTCCTCCGAGTACATGAAGTAGCCCTCGTCCAGCGGACCCACCTGCTGGATGGCCGTGCGGCGGGCCAGCAGCGCCGCCCCGTCCACCCAGTCTACGTCCTGCACCGCGTCGTCGGGCCGGTCGAGGACGTAGTAACGCCGCAGCAGGCGGCGCGGAGCGAGCGGCTGCAGCCAGGTGGACTCGAACAGGGCAGTCGCCAGGGTGGGGAAGCGGCGACGGGAGGACTGCACCGAACCGTCGGGGTGGAGCAGTTGCGGCCCGATCACCCCCACGTCGGGATGGGCGTCGGCGAAGGCGATCAGCGTGGTCAGCGCGTTGCCCACGATCTCGGTGTCCGGGTTGAGGATCATCACGTAGCGTCCCCGCGCCACGGCCAGCCCGGCGTTGTTGCCGCCCGGATAGCCCAGGTTCACTTCGCTGGCAATCAGGCGGACGGTCGGGAACTCCTGGCGCACCATCTCCACACTGCCGTCGGAGGAGGCGTTGTCCACGACGATGACTTGGAGGTTGGAGGTTGGAGGTTGGAGGATGGAGAGGAGACAGCGGCGTAGGAGGTCACGGACGTTCCAGTTGACGATGATGATGGAGAGGTCCGGTTCCATTTGTCGGGTACCCGGCGGATCAGAAGCGGCGGCGGATGGTGAAATCGGCCAGTTCGAGCAACGCGGCCCGATAGGGATCATCGGCGAGCGGGTGCAGCGCAGCTTTGGCCTGTTCGGCATGCTGGCGGGCGGTCTGCAGCGCCTGCCCGGTGGCCGGCGAAGCGGCGATGATTTGCACAGCCGTCCGCACCGCCTCGTCGGTAGGGTTCTCCAGCGCCCGACGGACGGCGGGGTCGTCGGGATGCTCCTCCAGGTAGCACAGGGTGGGCAGGGTGATCAACCCCTGGCGTAGGTCGCTGCCGACAGGCTTGCCCAGCGTCTCCTCGTCGGCAACGAAGTCCAGCACGTCATCCACGATCTGGAAAGCCAGGCCCAACCGTTCGCCGTAGGCGCGCAGCGCGCCCATCGTCCGCGCATCGGCGGCGGCCAGGATGGCCCCGGCCTCGGCGGAGAGCGCGATCAGGGAAGCGGTCTTGGCGTAGATGCGCTGCTCGTACTCCTGGCAGGACGCCTGGCGGCGCCGCCCGTCGAACAACTGGCGCACCTCGCCGTTGCAGATAACCATCAGCGTCTCGGCGAAGCGGCTCATCAAGCGGACGTTGTCGGTCAGCGAGACCAGGTAGGCGGCGCGGGCGAAGACGTAGTCGCCGGTCAGCACCGTCGCGCCGGGCGTCCAGGAGGCGTTGAGCGTGCCGACGCCACGGCGGACGAGCGAACCGTCCACCAGGTCGTCGTGGATCAGGGTAGCCGTGTGGAGCATCTCGACGGCGGCGGCGGCGTAGATCGCCTGTCGGAGGTCGGCGCCGCAGAGGCGAGCCGAGAGAAGCGTCAGTGTCGGCCGCAGCCGCTTCCCGCCGCCGCCGATCAGGAGATCGAGCGCCGCGCCGATCGCCTCATGCTGATCGACCGGGCGCTCGCGCAGGAGCGCCTCCGTGCGCTCCAGGTCGTCGCGGATCAAGTCGAGAACAGATACATGGTTCAAGCGTACGCCTCAATCCGTAACTGCCTACTCTCCCGCAGGTTTGGGCGCAATCTCCGCCTAACCTGCGGGAGGGCAGGGAGTAGGTAGATACCTCAATCCACAGGAATGCCAAACAGACGGGCTGCGTTGACGGTCGTGGCCTGCGCGATCGTCTCCGGCGCGGCAGCGCGGGTGCGGGCCACCGCTTCGGCCACGTAGCGCACGTAGGCCGGCTCGTTGCGCCGCCCGCGATGCGGCTCCGGGGTCAGGTACGGGCAATCGGTCTCCACCAGCAACCGTTCCAGCGGCACCGCCGCCGCCACGGCGCGCAGCCGCCCGGCGTTGGCGAAGGTCACCGGCCCGGAGATGCCGATGGAAAAGCCCAGCGCCAGCACCTCCTCCAATCGCTCCGGCCCGGCGGAGTACGAATGCAGGACACCCACCCTCTGCTCCTCCGCTCCCGGCTCGCCAACCTCCAACTTCCAACCTCCAACCCATTCATGCAGCACTGCCAACACGTCGTCGTGCGCCTCGCGGCTGTGGACGACCACCGGCAGTCCCCGTTCCGCCGCCAGAGCGAGCTGCTGCTCGAAGGCCCATCGCTGCGCTGGACGCGGCGAGAGGTCGCGATAGTAGTCCAGCCCGATCTCGCCGATGGCGACCACCTTGGGCTGGCGGGCCAGTTCGCGCAGCTCGTCCAGCAGGGCGGGGGTCACCGTTTTGGCGTCGTGCGGATGGACCCCCACGGCGGCGTAGATGAAATCGTGCTCGTGGGTCAGGGCCACGGCTGCGCGGCTGGAAGCCAGGTCCGTGCCGACGTTGAGAATGGCGACCACGCCCGCCTGGCGCGCGCGCCCGATCACGGCCGCCCGGTCGCGGCTGAACTGCGGGAAGTCGAGGTGGGCGTGGGAGTCGGTTAATCGCATATCGCGGATCGCTTATCGCATATCGCGTATCGCGGCATACTTGCCCACTTGCACACTTGCCCACTTGCATACTTGCCCACTTGCATACTTGCCCACTTGCATACTTGCCCACTTGCATACTTGCCCACTCTTACGCCAACCCCGCCAGCCTCAGCCCCTCGTCCAGCAGCGGCTTGACCTTGCTCGCATCCGTCGTCTCGCAGTAGACGCGGACGATCGGCTCAGTGCCGGAGAAGCGGATGAGCAGCCAGCCGCCATCCTCCAGCACGTACTTGTAGCCGTCCACGGTGACGATCTCGTTCACGCGCAGGCCGGCCAACTGCTCCGGGCGGGCCGCGTCCAGGCGGGCCCTGGCCTGCGGCCGCTTCTCCGGCGGGAAGCGGGTGTCCACGCGGTCGTAGTAGTAGGTCGCCCCCAGCTTCGCGTACAGATCGGCCAGCAGTTGGGAGGGCGACCTGCCAGTGCGCACCATCAGGTCGAGGAAGTAGAGGTTGCCCAGGATGCCGTCGCGTTCGGGGACGTTGCCACGGAAGGCGTAGCCGCCGCTCTCCTCGCCGCCGATCATCGCATCGGTCTCCAGCATCTTGGGGGCAACGTACTTGAAGCCGACGCCGGTCTGGTGCACCGGCACGTCGTAGAGCTGGCCCAGCTTCTCCAGCATCGAGGTGGTGGAGAGGGTCTTGACGATCGCCCCGCGCTCGCCGCGCACTTCCAGCAGGTAGTAAGCCAGCAGCGCGTAGACCTGGAGCTGGTTGACGAAGACGCCGTGCTCGTCGCCGATGCCCATGCGGTCGGCGTCGCCATCCATGATCAGACAGACGTCGGCGCCCAGTTCGACCGTTTTCCGCAGGCCGACGTTCACGTTCGGCGGGATCGGCTCCGGGCGGGCCATCTCCGGGAAGAGCGGGTTGGGCTCGTTGTGGATCTCGGTGACGCGGGTGCGTCCCCCGTCCATCAGGCGGGGGAACCAGCCGATGCCGTTGCCCCACATCGGTTCGACCAGCAGGTGCAGCCCGGCCTGACGGATGCGTTCGATATCCACCAGCCCGCCGATATGGGCGATGTAGGCGGGGGCGGGGTCCCAGACCCGGATGCGACCCTGCGATTGGGCCTGCTCGAAGTCACTGCGCAGCACGTGGACAGCGGACGGGATGGCGGCCTCGATTTCCAGTAGTTGGTCGGGGGCGATGGCCGCGCCGTGCTCGTCGCGCACCTTAAAGCCGGCGTCCCACGGCGGGTTATGGCTGGCGGTGATGTTGATGGCCGCGGCGGCTTTGCGCTCGACGACGGAATAGGAAATGACCGGCGTGGGTGCGGGTCCCTCGGTCAGCCAGACGCGGTAGCCGTTGGCGGCCATCACCTCGGCGGCAGCGATGGCGAAGTGGCGGGCAGCGAAACGGCGGTCGTGGCCCACCACCACGTCGCTGCCGGCCCGCCCGTGGGCGGCCATGTAGTGGGCAAAGCCCTGCGCGCAGCGACGCACGTTGTCGAATGTATAGTCCTCGGCGATCCGTCCGCGCCAGCCGTCGGTACCGAAAGTGATGTCACTCATGGACTCCTCGCTTGTGTCGTGTTGCGTGTTGCGTGTTGCGTGTTGCGTAAACGGAACACGCAACACGCAACACGTCCTACCTCCGCAGCGTCGTCATCTCCGTCACATCGGGGAAACGCTCGCCCCGCTGCAGCGCCTGCAGGTCGGCGTCCACCATCATGCCCATCAGGTCGGCGAAGCTCACCGTCGGTTGCCAGCCCAGCTTGCGGCGTGCCTTGGTCGCGTCGCCGACCAGCACGTCCACCTCTGCCGGGCGGAAGAAGCGCTCGTCGCTGAGGACGAAATCGCGATAGTCCAGGCCGACGTGGCTGAAGGCGACCTGGCACATCTCGCGGACGGAATGGGTCTCGCCGGTGGCGATGACATAGTTATCGGGCTGGTCCTGCTGGAGCATCAGCCACATGGCCCGTACGTAATCGCCGGCGAA
>DAOTYW010000230.1:0-5856 GCA_034434755.1 Anaerolineae bacterium
GGTTCGGGCGCAATCTCCGCACCGGAGTGCGCCGCCATGAGCTGATCGCCCTCTTGCCCGCCACTTTCTAACCTGCGGGAGGGTAGGGGTAGGCAAGGCCTCGCTCTTGCCGCGCAGGCGATAGTCGTGCCACTCGCGCAGGAGCGCGACCACGCGGTAGGCTCGCCCGGCCCAGACAAAGCCATCCGGCGGCCCCGGTCGCTTCTCGACCGGCGGAGGGTGATCGTAGACCGCCCCGATCGGCGCGCCGATGAAACGGGCCGGCAACTCATCGCTCACGACTGTTCTCTCCCACGCCCCGCAGGCGACCAGCTCGCCGGCGGCTGCCGGGCAGCCGGCGTTCACCAGCAGCCCGTCCACCAGATAGGCGTCCACGGGGGTAGAATGGGCACCCGAAGAAGGTCCGCGCCAGGTGGAGGCGGGTGATGGAGCCGTGGTCGGTGGTGACGAGCCTGAACCCCCGCCCTGCCTGGCGACTCCGGGGAGGTTCGCCGTAGCCCCGAGCTACGCCGGTACGAGCACGGCCTCGGCGGTTGGCCGCATGGTCGCTTTGACGAGAGAGGAAAGGAAGTCGCTTGCGTCAAGGATTTCCAGCAGCACAACGCTGCCATTTTCGGTGAGATGGGTGATGACTCCGTCCACGTGCTCTGCGTGGTCAATCCTGCCCCCAGGCAGCACTTCGATCAGCAAGATATCCTCGTCCCGATCATACTGAACCTTCATAGTCTCTCCTCCGCCCGGGGTAGAAGGTGATCACAAACAGCTTATTCTCCTCTTCGCGGTACACGACGCGCAGCACATGGTGTGTACTGATTCCCTTCTGAGCAATCAGGCGCTCCTTTGCGGTCGGGAAGACGCCGTCGGGTTTCAGAACTGTGTCAATGACCTGCTGTCTGGTGACGACAAACCCGTGCTGCTGCAGGATGATGAACTTGTCCTCCGCATGGGTTGTGAAGATGACTTCCAGGTTCTCCCTGTTCCTGCTCACGATCATACCATATCACGGCGGCGGGGTTTTGTCAACACAGCCGCACAAGAGTTCAGACTTCCGATGTCTGCCAGACAGCGGAAGTCTTACGTCGCCCACAGGCTGAGCTGCTGCGCCGGGCGGCGACCGTCCAGCAGGATGAAGGGAGCGGCGCGGTTGGCGGCAATGCCCAGCTTGCGCAGGTCGTTCAGGGCGCGCAACCGACCCTGGCGGCGCGCCGCCAGCAGCCGGTCGGCCGTCTTCGGCCCGACCCCCGGCACGCGCAGCAGCGTCGCCCGGTCGGCGCGGTTCAGCTCGATCGGGGCCTGGGCCAGGTGCTGGCGCGCCCAGGCCAGCTTGGGGTCGGCCTCCAGCGGCAGGTTGCCCTCCGCGCCGAAGGGCAGTTCTTCCACGTCGAACCCGTAGTCGCGCAAGAGGAAGGAGGCCTGGTAGAGGCGCTGCTCGCGCAGCGGCGGGGTGGGGGGGAGACCTTCCAGGGGCGTATCGGTCACCGGCTGGAAGCGGCTGAAGTAGGCCCGTGCCAGGCCGACCTCGCGGTGGAGGAAGGCGGTCGTGGCCAGTAGCTCCAGGTCGCTCTCGCCCGCCGCGCCGACGACGAACTGGGTGGTCGAACTGGGCTGCCGTCCGCTCCCCTGGCGGCGCAGTTCCTCGATCCAGCGTAGCCGTTGCAGCAGTTCGGTGGTGAAGCGCTTGTGCGGGGCCAGGTCGGCCAGGCGGCGCTCGTTGGGCGCCTCCAGGTTGACCGAGACGCGGTCGGCCAGGGCCATCGCCGCTGCCACTTGGTCGCGCTCGGCGCCGGGCATGATCTTGAGGTGGATGTAGCCACGGAAGCCGGCGCGGCGCAGCAGCTCGGCGGCAGCGATGAGCCGGTCCTGCACGCGCGGCCCGCCGCCGGCCAGCGCCGAGCTGAGGAAGATACCCTCAGCGATGCCCTGCCGGTTGATGTCGAGGAAGAGGCGGGCCAGCTCGTCCGGGGTGAAGGTCTCGCGGCGGAAGTCCCGCCCGGCGCGGAAGGGACAGTAGAGGCAGTCGCGCTCGCAGGCGGAGGTGAGCAGCGTCTTCAGCAGGGCGATGCGCTTACCGCCGGGCATCGCTGCCTGGTAGACGCAGTCGTCCAGGTCCACCGTCGGACGAGCAGGTCGGGGTGGGCTGCTGACTTCCGCCTCTTCGGACGGTTCGTAGCAGGTGGCCGGGGCGAGTATCTTCAGCTTCTCCAGGGCGTCCATCTTCTCGCTCTGCCACCATTATACGAACAAACGTTCTGATTGTCAAGTGGAGAGGCTGTCAACGGATTCTGGGAACGGATGAAACGGATTCTGGGAACGGATTGGACGGATTCTGGGAACGGATTGGACGGATTCAGCAGTTCGCGGGTGGTCTTCTCCGTTCAATTCGTTCCGAAAATCCGTTGACAGCTCCTCAAACAAGGAGGCGAGCCGAAGCTCGCCTCCCGTTGCGGCACGTGTTGCCTGTGGGGCTACGGGCAGATCACGCTCTCGTAGCTGCCGGTGGGCGAGGTGGGCACGGCCCCTGCCGGCAGGCCGAAGGTGACGTGGCTGAGGCCGTGGCTGGTGAAGTTGTAGACGGTGAAGGTCAGCGTGTACGTCCCGTCGCCGTTGTCGGTGGCGCCCATGAACTGGAAGGCGTAGGAGTTGGTCGCGTCGGCGAGCGGCCCGCAGGTGCTGGCCTGGTTGAAGGCGCAGCCCTCCATCGTCACCTGCACCTGGTTCTGGGCAGCCTTGGCCTCCAGTTGGATCGAGGTCAGCGCCGCGACCTGGTCGGCGGTCAGCACGAAGCTGAAGGTGTCGAACATGCCATCGCGGATCTCCAGGTCGCCTGACTGGTACTCGAACTTGATGCCGTAGAACGGGTTGTTGGTGATCTCGACGTTGTACCGGTTGTGCGTCGGTTCGGTGCAGCCGACCACGGGTGGGGCAGGCGGGACAGGCGTGGGGGCGACCGGCATCTGTTCGGGTGGCGGCGGCTGCTGATCGGGCGGCATGACCGTCTGGTACTCCGAGCAGGCCAGGTCGTCGGGCGCGCTCTCGCCCCACAGGGCGTTGTTGATCTGGTCGGCGATGTCCTTGGCCCGCTCCAGGTCGCCGCCGTACAGGATGATGGACTGCGCTTCCAGCAGCGCCTCCTGGATCGTGCCGTGGAAGACGCCGCCGTGCACGTTCAGTTCGACGACGGCGTTGGCGCTGACCTTGCCGGACATGACGTTGAGCCAGGTGGCCAGGTTTTGCTGGAGGGCGCGGGCGCGCATCGAGTTTGCCGCCTCCCGACCGCCGGGGTAGTCACGGTGATTCCGTTGCAGGATCATATTCGCTTCCTGGTCGGTCAGCCGGGCGACGGTAGCGATCGGCTGCGGGTTGTTGACGTTGATCCCCTGTCGGTAGAGCGGGCTGGCCATGGCGATCAGGTCGAGCGCGTGGCGGATGCTCTCCGGGGTCTCCTGGACGCCGTTGCGGCGGCCCTGGATGAGCACCTTGTAGACGTTGTTCTTCCAGTACCCAATCGTCCGTGGGCAGCCCCCGCCGCCGTAGACGTCTGGGCAGCGGTCGGTCGGGCAGATGGTGTAGTTGGCGCGGATCCAGACCGTGTTGTGCATATCCAGGCCTTCGATAGCGATCGTGTAGTTGCCGGGGGCGATCCGTTGCACGACCATGTCCGCGTCTGCTGCAGCGGCCGGGTCGGTGGTGAGGACGAAACGCTCCCACTCCTCGGTGCCCGACGGTTCCGCGTTGGTGTAGATCGGCACGCCGGCCGGGTCAATGATCTGGTAGATCGCCGGCGGCGAGATCCGCCAGAGGAACCATGAGTAGTCGTCAGCGGGGGACCCAACGTTCCCTTGCCCTTCAGCCCTGGCCACCCCGCCGGCCCACGGGGGGGGAGTGTTGGGCGTGTTGGGATCGTCGGTGTCGTAGGATGCGTCCAGCGGGGTGCTGCCACGGTCGAAATCGCCATCCCAGAACTCCAGCCTCTCCGTGTCGGTGGGCACGTAGAGGTGGAAGACCCACGTGCCGTCGTAGGTGGACTCGCCCATGGCATTCGGGTAGCCGGCCATTCCTCCGGACTGTGGGTAGATAATAGGGACGTCGTTCCAACTGGACAGCATACCAACGACAGCGATGCTGGCATCCACCAACCCTGAGCGGCCCGTCATCAGGTAGGCGTTCGAACGGAGCTTGAAGGCGCTGATGCCCCAGGAACTGCCCTGGCGGACAGCCTCGAGGCGGTAGAAGTAGTGCCCACTGGGGGCCATGGCGGCGGCCACGTTCGTGATCGGCGGAATGTCGTACCAGGCGTTGTTCGGCATGGGGTCCTGGTTGCCGCGCCACTGGCCGATCATCGTCATGCCCGCCCCATCCATCAGCGGGTCGGCGTAGAGGGTATAGACGACCTCGTCGGTGGTCTCGTCCCAGTTGCCGTAGAACTGCCCGACATTACCGGCATCGTTCTTGCTGGAATCACCGTCGAAGATGCCAAGGGTGAACGACGGGTAGTCGCCCGGCACGCCGATCCAGACGACGATCGTGTTGCCGGTGAAACTGTCCATGGACGAGCCGACCGATGAGAAGAAGCGCCCGTCGGTCTCGTCACAGGTGGGCAGGCAGGTGTAGCCGCCCGGCGGCGGGTCCCAGTGCGCCGGCGGTGGCGGGGTGACCACGGTGCCGCTGATCAGGTCGGCGATGGCCTGCCACCAGCCGAGGAACGCCCCGGCGATGGCAACGACGAGCAGCACGGCAACGATGCCCAGGATCGTCCACATGCCGCTCTTGCTTCTCAACCAACGACCGAATTTGTTCGACATGTTTGCTCCTCCTGATGTGATGAATAGGCCCTGGACGACAGACCACTGACCACGGTCATCTGCGCTGGCAGGTCTGCTGCCCTTTCTATTGGAATAGTCGCTCGAGGGAGGAGAAAGGGGTCTGGGGAGGCAGGCAGGAGGGTGGAAGTTGGGGGTTAGCGATAGGCGGTCCGCGATTAGCGTTTTCGCCGCGCCGCCCACCACACGGCGGCCACCGCCCCGGCGAGGACGGCGAGGGCGATGAGGACGATCCAGCCGCTGCCGCCGGCGACGGTGGCGGTGACCGGCGCGCCGCTGCCCAGCAACGAGGCGGCGGCAACGGCCAGAACGAGCATGGCCGCCATGGCCGCCCAGGCCCAGCGCCGCTGCGGTTGCCGGATGAACGACAGGAACCGCCGGCCCGGCGCGGGTCGCGGCATGGCCCACTCGCTCACGATGCGCCGCCGCACGGCGCGCCGCAGGTCGTCTGGCACGGGCTGCGGGCGAAGTGCCCGCGCCAGCCGTTCCACAGTGCTGGCCAGGGGGTGATGATCGAGGGGTTCGACGGCCTGCGGATTGCCTCCCAGCAGGGCATCCGTGAAGGCGATCAACTCATGGTCCTGCTGCTTCCTGTCACTCATGGGCCTCGCCGGGTGAATTCCCGCATCCTGCAGACGGACCATTCATTCCGCATGGCCCGTTCCGCGTCAGCGCCTGGTTGTATCGGGCGGGCTGCCAGCCCGCCCGATGCGTTGCTCTGTATGTATAGTCGCCAGAACGGCCCATGAAGGGCCGCGCGTCAGCCCTCTCATCGCGCTCTCGCAGGGTAACTGCCTAACGAAGCTTCGCCTCAAACCGACGAGTATATCTCACCGCAGAGCGCGCGGAGAACGCGGAGATTTCTGTGTTCTCTCTGCGTCCTCCGCGGCCTCGGCGGTGGAATCTTGCTCTGTTTGCTAAAAATTTCTGCCTTCGTAACGGCCTACCCTTTACCAGGCCTGGTGCTGGCAGGGCCGGTGTGCCGGCCCCTCACCCCACCCCCTGGCCCCCGCCCCTCTCCCGCCGGGCGGGAGAG
>DAOTYW010000231.1:0-1657 GCA_034434755.1 Anaerolineae bacterium
GCCATCCGCGACGTGGGCGAGCTGCTGGACGAGACGGTGCGGCTGATCTCCGACCGCTTTGGCTTCTACCACGCGGGTATCTTCCTGCTGGATGACACAGGCGAGTACGCCGTGTTGCGCGCCGCTTCGTCCGAGGGCGGGCGGCGGATGCTGGCCCGCGGCCATAAGCTGCTCGTGGGGAAGGTCGGCATCGTCGGCGCCGTGGCCGGTTCGGGCCAGCCGCGCATCGCCCTGGACGTGGGTGCGGACGCGGTCTTCTTCGATAACCCCGACCTGCCGCACACGCGCTCGGAGATGGCCCTGCCGTTGAGGGTCCAGGAGCGCTTGATCGGCGTCCTGGATGTCCAATCGGTCCAGGAGAGCGCCTTCTCCGAAGAGGATGTGGCTGTGCTGCAAACGCTGGCCGACCAGGTGGCGCTGGCGATCCAGAGCGCCCGTCTCCTGGAGGAGAGTCGGCGGGCGGTGCTCGAGCTGCAGACGATCTACAGTAAACAGGTCAGCGAGGCCTGGCAGGAGCAGGCCACGGTCCCGGCGTTCGCCTACGACCGGCTGGAGGTGGTGACTGCCGACCCCGACGCCTACCCCATCGTCGAACAGGCGATCCGCGCGGGCGATCTCGTCATGGCGAGCGAGCCGGAGAGCGGGCGTTCGGCCCTGGCGATCCCGCTGCGCCTGCGCAACCAGGTGATCGGCGCCATCGCCCTCGAAGAGCTGGACGAGGTGCGCCAGTGGACGACGGACGAGATCGAGCTGGTGCGCACGGTGAGCGAGCAGGTGGCGCTGGCGCTGGAGAGCGCCCGCCTCTACGCCGACACCCGCCGCCGGGCCGAGGAACAGGAGGTGCTGACGCGCATCGCCGCCATCGCCGGCTCCACGCTCGACCTGGACGCGATGCTCGAACAGTTGATGCGGGAGGCGCGCCGGATGCTCGGCGCGGAGTTCTCGGTGCTGCTGCTGGCCGACGAGGCGCGGCAGGCCCTGGTGGCGCGCTACATCGGCGGCGAGGTGGCCGACCCGACATCCTTGTCGGCGGGATGGGTCATCCCGTTCGACACGCCCGGCTTTGCGAACAGCATCTTCGCCCGCGGCGGCGCCTACTACTCGGCTCTCGGCCTGGACGACCCGAATGTCATCCCGGCCTACCTGCCGCACATGCGCGGCCTGGGGGTACGCAATTTCTGCGGCGTTGCCCTGCGCGTCCGCGAGCAGAGCATCGGCGAGCTCTACGTGGGCAACCGGCCGGGCGGTTTCGGTGCGGACGAGCTGCGCCTGCTCCGCGCCGTGGCCGGCTACGTCTCCAACGCCATCGAGAATGCCCGCCTGTTCGCCCAGACAGTACAGCGGGCGGATCAGGAGCGGTTGATCTCCGAGATCACCGGCAGGATCCGCGCCTCGACCAACCTGGAAGCGGTTGTCCAGACCACCGCTCAGGAGCTGGGCCGCGCCCTGCGAGCGGCGCGGGTGCTCGTCCGCGTCGGCCTGGCCGGGCCCGACCAGCCGACGACAGAGCGGGTGACTGCCCCCGCCGACGGCGACGACGGTTCGACGCCAGGAGGTGAGGCGTGAGCGAAAAACCGGAGGCCAGCATGCCCGAAGAAGTGGATCGGACTCCAGCCCCGCCTGTAGGGACAAAATCGCAGCAGCGCAGGGCGCGGGT
>DAOTYW010000232.1:0-2902 GCA_034434755.1 Anaerolineae bacterium
ATGCGTGAAACGTGAAACGTGATGCGTGAAACGTGAAACGTGATGCGTGAAACGTGAAACGTGATGCGTGAAACGTGAAACGTGATGCGTGAAACGTGATGCGTGAAACGTGAAACGTGATGCGTGAAACGTGAAACGTGAAACGTGATGCGTGAAACGTGAAACGTGTTGCGTGAAACGTGAAACGTGTTGCGTGAAACGTGAAACGTGATGCGTGAAACGTGAAACGTGAAACGTGATGCGTGAAACGTGAAACGTGTTGCGTGAAACGTGAAACGTGATGCGTGAAACGTGAAACGTGTTGCGTGAAACGTGAAACGTGATGCGTGAAACGTGAAACGTGTTGCGTGTTCCGTCTCGCCTTACGCTTCATGTTTCACGCTTCACGCTTCACGCCTCACGCTTCACGCTTCACGCCTCACGCCTCACGTTTCCCGTTTGACGCTTCACGCCTCACGCCTCACGCTTCACGTTTCACGTTTCACGTTTCACGTTTCACGCAACACCATGCACGAACTCTCCGTCACCCAATCTATGCTCGACATCGCCCTGGCGCACGCGCAGCGGGCGGGGGCCAGCCGCATCCGCCGCATTGACGTGGTGGTCGGCGAGCTCTCCGGCATCGTCGGCGAGTCGGTGCAGTTCTACTTCGACTTCCTCAGCAAGGGCACGCCGGCTGAGGGGGCGACGCTGGCCTTCCGCCACGTCCCGGCGCAGTTCCGCTGCCGGGCCTGCGGAGCGACATACCGCGCCGAGGGCAGCGACTGGGCCTGTCCCGCCTGCGGGCAATTGCAGCCGGAGGTCGTCGGCGGACGGGAATTGCTCGTGGAAAGCATCGAGGTGGAGTGATGGGGCCGTTGGCGGTGAGCGGTCTGATCCTGGCCGGCGGGGCCAGCCGGCGGATGGGGCGCGATAAGGCCTTCCTGGAGCTGGACGGACGGCCGCTGATCGGTATCGTCATCGAGCGGATGGCCGGGGTCTGCGCCGAGGTGCTGGTGGTGGCCGGCGACACGCGGCCCTACGCCGGCCTGGGCGTCCCGCTGGTGACGGATCGCTTCCCCGGCGTGGGGGTGCTGGGCGGACTGCACGCCGGGCTGGCGGCCGCCGCGCACGACCTGGCCCTGGTCGTCGGCTGCGACATGCCCTTCCTGAACCCGGCCCTGCTGCGGGCGTTCGCCGGTTGGGCGGAAGGGTTCGACGTGGCCGCGCTGCGCCAGGGGGAGCAGGTCGAGACCCTCCACGCCGCCTACCGGCGCGCCTGTCTGCCGGCGATCGAGGCGGCGATCCGCGCCGGCGAACGGCGCATCGTCTCGTTCTTTCCCCAGGTGCGGGTGCGTTACGTGGAGGTAGAGGAAGTGACGCCGTTCGACTCCACCGGGCGCTCGTTTCGCAACGTCAACACGCCGCAGGAGTGGGAGGCAGCGCGGGCGCAGTGGGCGGGAGAGGGATGAGCGAGCCAGAGCGGGCCGCCCGGCGCATCCACATCACCGGCGTCGTCCAGGGGGTGGGCTTTCGCCCCTTCGTCTACAACCTGGCCACTGCGCTGGGGCTATCCGGTTGGGTGCGCAACAGTTCCGCCGGCGTGGAGATCGAGGCCGCCGGCCCGGCAGAGGTCCTGGACGAGTTCACCCGCCGCCTGCGCGCCGACGCCCCGCCGCTGGCGCGCATCGAGCACATCGCCGTCACCGACATTCCAACCTCCAACCTCCAACTTTCAACCTCCAACTTCCACATCCGCCACTCCGAATCTCGCCCCGGCGAGTTCCAACCCATCTCGCCCGACGTAGCCATCTGCCCCGACTGCCTGCGCGAGCTGTTCGACCCGGCCGACCGTCGCTACCGCTACCCGTTCATCAACTGCACGAACTGCGGCCCGCGCTTCACCATCATCCGCGACATCCCCTACGACCGGCCCAACACGACCATGGCCCCGTTCCTGATGTGCCCCGACTGCCAGGCCGAGTACGACGACCCGCGGAACCGCCGCTTCCACGCCCAACCGAACGCCTGCCCGGTGTGTGGGCCGAGGGTGTGGCTGGTGCAGGTCCCGGCATGTGGACAGACCGCGGACCACGGACTTCGGACTTCGGACTTCGGACCGCAGACGGTGGACGACGAGCGATACGCGATACGCGATACGCAATCGGCGATTCAAGCCGCACGGAACCTGCTGGCGGGTGGTGCGATCCTGGCCGTGAAGGGGCTGGGCGGCTTCCACCTGGCCTGCGACGCGACGAACGACGCGGCGGTGGCCCGTCTGCGCGAGCGCAAGGGCCGGGTGGACAAGCCCTTCGCCATCATGTCCTTCGATCTGGCGACGGTGGAGCGGTACTGCGAGGCGGACGACGCCGAGCGCGCGCTGCTCATCGCCCACCAGCGGCCCATTGTCCTGCTGCGCCAGCGACCTGAGTGTTCCATCTCGCCCCTCGTCGCCCCGGGCAACCGCCACCTGGGGGTCATGCTCCCCTACACCCCGCTGCACTATCTGCTGCTGGAGCCCATGGACGGGTTTCCCGTCGCGCTGGTGATGACCTCCGGCAACTTCTCCGAGGAGCCGATCGCCACCGGTAACGACGAGGCGCTGGAGCGGCTGGGCAGCCTGGCGGATGCCTTTCTGCTCCACGATCGGGAGATCCACGCCCGCTGCGACGACAGCGTCACGCGGGTCTTGGGCGGGGTCGAGCTGCCGATCCGTCGCTCACGCGGCTACGCGCCGTACCCGGTGCACCTGCCCTTCCCCGTGCGCCAGGTGCTGGCAGTGGGCGCGGAGCTGAAGAACACCTTCTGCCTCACCCGCGACCGCTACGCTTTCCTCAGCCAGCACATCGGCGACATGGAGAACTACGAGACACTGCGCTTCTTCGAGCAGATGGTCGAGCAGCTCCAGCGCACCTTCCGCATC
>DAOTYW010000233.1:0-2814 GCA_034434755.1 Anaerolineae bacterium
TCGCCCTGCATTGACGCCGCCGACCCGGCGACGACGCTGAGCCTCGACCGCGACGGCAACCTGCGCCCGCTGCGCGAAGGCTTTGACATCGGCGCTTACGAGTACGGGCTGACCAGCGGCAAGTCGGCCCCTGCCTCGGCGGCGCCGGGAGCGGCCATCGCCTACACCGTCGCCATCACCAACACGGGCGACAGCCCATGGCCCGGCGCCGTGGTCAGCGATCCCCTCTTCCCACTCCTGGGCGATGTCATCTCCCTGAGCTACTCGACCGGCACGGGCGAGTACATCACCGCCACCCATACCGTCGTCTGGACGGGCGACCTGCCGCCCCACAGCACTGTCCACATCTCCTTCGCCGCGCCGGTCCTGGGCTGGGTGGCGGCCGGCACGCCGATCACCAACGCCGCCTGGGTCAACTACGAACCGACGGCAGTGGTGACAACGGTGGTCACTGCCCTGCCCGGAGCGCGCTATGTGCGGCTCGACGGGAGCGACACGACCAACAACTGCTTGCTCCCCACCTTCCCCTGCCGCACGGTCCAGTACGCGGTGGATCAGGCGCTGGACGGCGACGCGGTCCGCGTGGCCCAGGGCGTCTACACCGACGCGCTGGGCGCCGGACAGGTGGTCGCCCTCGCCAGTCCCATCGCCGTGATCGGCGGCCACGACCCCGCCACCTGGGCCTACGATCCCGATGCCTACACGACGACGCTGAGCGCCGCGGGCGGCGTGGGCGCCACTATCGACGGCCCGCTGAGCAGCGCGGCGACGCTGGCCGGCTTCCACGTCACCGGCGGCAGCCAGGGGGTGACGGTCAACGGCGCCACGGCGGTGATCAGCCGCACGCGCATCTATGGCCACGCTGGCGACGGCCTGCACGTCACCGATGGCGCGCTTGCCCTGCAGCGCTCGTGGCTGCTGAGCAACGGCGGCGACGGCGTGGACGTGGCCAACGGCACCTGCGTGCTGATCAACAACGTCCTGGCCAACAACAGCGGCGCCGGCCTGCGCACGTCGGCCACGACCGCCACGCTGTGGCACAACACCCTCGCCAGCAACACCGGCGGCGGGGCCGTCGTGGACGGCTCGTCCACCCTCCTCAACACCATCGTCTATCACCACGCCGTCGGCGTGCACGTCACCGCCGGCAGCGCCGGGCTGTGGAACACGGTCTGGTGGCTGAACACGACCGACACGGTCGGCAACGCCACCCGCGTCAACGACATTGCCGGCGACCCCCGCTTCGTCAACCCGACCGCGATGGACTACCACATCCGCGCCAGTTCGGCGGCGCTGGACGCCGGGCTGGACGTGGGCGTGCACGAGGACGTGGACGGCGGCCCGCGCCCGCTGCTGTCTGGGCCGGACATCGGCGCCGACGAGTACCCGCTGGCGGTGACCAAGTTCGCCCCGCCCAGCGCCGACCCCGGCCAGGTCATCACCTACAGCCTGCGCGTGGAGGGCGAGGCCGCCGGACTGGTCATCACCGACACCCTGCCCGTCTATGTGGATGGCACCGGCTTCGTCACCTGCACCGGCGGCTCCTGCGGCTACCTGCCCGCGCTGCGCACCGTCACCTGGAACGGCAGCGTCTTCGCCGGACAGCCGATCTTCATTACCTACACCGCCCAGATCACCTCCTGGCTGGCCGCCGGGGTGCCGATCGTCAACACCGCCCAGGTGCAGACCGAGGGCGAGGTGCTGACCACCGCGCCGGTGACGACGACGGTCAACGCCGTGCCCGGCACGCGCTACGTGGCGCAGACCGCCGGCAGCAGCGACGTGGACAACAACTGCCGGCAGACCTGGAAGCCGTGCGCCACGGTGCAGTACGCGGTGGACCAGGCCCTGCCCGGCGACATGGTGCGCGTGGCCCAGGGGACGTACACCGCCGCCTCCGACCAGGTGGCCCTGGTGGACCAGTCCCTCGCCTTGATCGGCGGCCACAGCCCGGCCACCTGGGCCTACGACCCTGACCTCTACCTGACCACGCTGCTGGCTCCGGCCGGCGGGCGCGGGGTGACAGTCAACGGCCCGGCGGTGGTCACGCTGGCCGGCCTGCGCGTCGCCGGCAACGCCGAGGGCGTCTCGGCGGTCGGGGCGACGACCACGATCAGCCGCACCCGCGTCTACGGCAGCACCGGCGACGGCATCCACGTCTCCGGCGGCACACTGACCCTGCAGCGCTCGTGGGTCACCGATAACGGCGGCGATGGTGTGGAGCTGAGCAACGCCAGCTATGCGCTGGTCAATAGCGTGATCGCCCACAACGTCGGCGCCGGCCTGCGCACCGACAGCGGCAGCGGCACGCTGCGTTACAACACCTTCGCCCGCAACAGCGGCGGCGGGGCAGTCGTCGGCGGCGCGGCCAGTTTCACCAACACGGTCTTCTACAGCCACACCGTCGCCCTCAACGTCACCGCCGGCAGCGCTCACCTGTGGAACACGCTGTGGTGGCTGAACACCACCCCGGCGGCGGGCAACGTGGTCAGCACGACCAACATCACCGCCGACCCGCGCTTCGTCAATCCGGCCACGCTGGATTACCACGTGCGCGGCGACTCGCCGGCGCTCGACGCCGGGCTGTGGGCCGACGTGAGCGAGGACGTAGACGGCGACGGGCGCGCGTCGGCCTGGGTGGACATCGGCGCCGACCAGTACCCGCTGCGCGTCTCCCGCACGACAGCGCCCGACAGCGCCCCGTCCTGCGGCCAGGTCGCCCACGTCATCGCCCTGCGCAACCTGCGCCCCACGCCGCTGACCCCGGTCGCCCTGCAGGAGACGCTGCCGCCGCAGGTCAACTACGTCCCCGGT
>DAOTYW010000234.1:0-3840 GCA_034434755.1 Anaerolineae bacterium
CAATTATACCATGACCGCTGTGTCCTCTCTGCCCTTTTTAAGCACCCTCCGGCGGGAGAGGGGCGGGGGTAGGGGGTGGGGTGAGGGCTCATCGCCGCGAACGGCAGGCATTTACGATAGAGTGCAGAAATCACTACCCGATAGTCCCAGCTCCTGCGAGGCACTCCATGACAAGTCGAGATGGACAACCAGGGTCAAGCAGGGCCACGGCCTCCCACCCCACCACCGCCCGCCGCCCCGAACAGCGTCAGGTCGCCGTTGCCGGCGCTTCTCCGGCAGCGACCCGGCCGCCGTCGCCCGCCGCGCAGCAGCCCCGCGCCTCCGTCACCGATCTGCTGCTCGCGCCGCTGGGCTTCCTCTGGCAGCTCTCGCCCCTCCATCTCGCCGTCGCCGGGCTGCTGCTGGCCCTCGTCCTGGGAATCCTCTACCACACAGCCAACAGCGACTTGTTTGGCCTGGCGGCCCCGGACTTCGACGCCCTGACCATCTCCGACTCCTATGAGCAGATCGAGTCGGAGCAACTCAGGTGGCAGATCGTCTATGAGAGCACAGCGAGCACCCGATTCGCCGGCATCGTGCGCCACGTCTCCCCCATACGCATCGCCGACCTGCCCTTCGCCACCCACGACATCCTCGTCACCTCTGGTGACTACGCGAATGCCGAGCGGGTCCGCACGAGCGTCGTCAATCACCACTTCACCTACCGCCCCATCGGCGACGCCGAGCTGAGCGGGACGATCAACCTGCTGCACACGATCCCGGCGAACGAGGATGTCTATCGGCAACTGCTGACGATCCACCTGTGGGACCAGGTGATCATCAGCGGACGGGAGATCCTCAGCATTAGCATCTACAGCCGAGACGGGCAGTACCGGGGTCAGTGGCGCGACAGCGGCTGCAACTCCCTGCTGGTCGAATCGGTGACCGTCGTCGAGCCGTAGCCCCGAAAGAGCGAGGCCGCCAACTATGCACGTTCGTCAAATGGACCCGACCAATCGCCACCAGGTGCGGCAGTTCCTCGACCTGCCGTTCCGCCTCTACCGCGACATCCCCCAGTGGGTGCCGCCGCTGGCCGGCGAGGCCCGCCGCATGCTCGACCCGCGCCGCCATCCGTTCTACCAGCACTCGGAGGCGGCCTTCTTCCTGGCCCTCGACGAACGCGATCAGCCCACCGGCCGCCTGGCCGTGCTCGACAACCGCCGCTACAACGAGTTCAACCGCTCGCAGACTGCCTTCTTCTACCTCTTCGAATGCGAGGACAATCCCCGGATCGCCCAGGCGTTGTTTGGGGCGGCATTCGACTGGGCGCGCAGACGGGGCCTGTCCCAGATGCTCGGCCCCAAAGGGTTCACCGCGCTGGACGGGTTGGGGCTGCTGGTGCGCGGCTTCGAACACCGCCCGGCCCTCGGCATCCCCTACAACCCGCCGTACTATCCGTCGCTGGTCGAGGCGGCCGGCTTCACTCCGGCCAACGAGATGGTCTCCGGCTACCTCAGCGGCGATACCCGCCTCCCCCCGCGCATCCACGACGTCGCCCGGCGGGTGCAGGAGCGGCGCGGGCTGCGCGTGGCCCGCTTCCGCACCCGCCGCGACCTGCGCGCGCTCGTGCCGCGGCTGCGCGACCTGTACAACGGGGCGCTGGAAGGCACCACCGGCAACGTCCCACTGACGGACGACGAAGCGCGAACAATGGCCGACCAGATCCTCTGGTTCGCCGACCCTCGGCTGATCAAGATCGTGATGAAAGGAGACGAGCCGGTCGGCTTCCTTTTCGCCTACCCGGACATCTCCGCCGCCGTGCAGCGGACAGGCGGCAGGCTCTTCCCCTTCGGCTGGTTGGATATGCTGCGCGAGCTGCGGCGGACGAAGTGGGTCAACGTCAACGGGGCGGGGATGATTGAGCAGTACCGCGGCCTGGGCGGGACAGCGCTGCTGTTCAGCGAGATGGAGAAGAGCATCGTCGAGGGTGGCTTCGCGCACGCCGACCTGGTGCAGATCGGTACGGACAACACGCCCATGCAACGCGAATTGCGCGATTTGGGGGTTGATTTCTACAAGACCCACCGCCTCTACGTCCACGAGCTACGATGAAGCTCTTTTATTCCGACCTCTATCCGCTCCCGCCCGACCCGGAGCACCGCTTCCCGGTCCGTAAGTACGCGCTGTTGCGCGAGACGGTAGCAGCGACCGACCTGGGCGTACCCCAGGAATGGGTCGTCGCGGAGAGCGCCACGGACGAGCAGATCCGGCTCGCTCACGACGCGGATTACCTGGAACGGGTCAAAGCGGGGCGGCTCACCACGCGCGAGCTCCGCCGCCTCGGCCTCCCCTGGTCGCCCGCGCTGGTCGAACGGGCGCGGCAGACGACCGGCGGGACGGTCGGCGCCTGTCGCGCCGCGCTCCGCGACGGCGTGGCGGTCAACCTGGCCGGCGGCTACCACCACGCCTTCCGCGACCACGGCCAGGGCTACTGCGTGTTCAACGACATCGTCATCGCCGCCCGCGTGATGCAGACCGAGGGCCGCGTCCGGCGGGTGTTGGTGCTAGATTGCGACGTGCACCAGGGCAACGGCACCGCCGCCCTCACCGCCGACGACCCGACCATCTTCACCTTCTCCCTCCACAACGCGCAGAACTTCCCGCTGCGCAAGGAAGCGAGCGACCTGGACATCGGGCTGGGCGACGGGACGGGAGACGCGGCCTACCTGGAGGCGCTGACCGCCGGGGTGGGCACGGCGCTGGAACGGGCGCGGGCCGACCTGGCGATCTACCTGGCCGGCGCGGATCCCTACGAGGACGATCTGCTGGGCCGGTTCGCCGTCAGCCAGGCCGGGCTGGCCGAGCGCGACCGATTGGTCTTCGCCGCCTGCCGGGCCTCCGGACTGCCGGTGGCGGTGACGATGGCCGGCGGCTACGCCCGGCGGGTAGAAGACGTGGTGGCGATCCACGTGCAGACCATCCGCCTGGCGGCTGAACAGGTACGCAAGGTGTGACGCATTTCTCAAGTGCATCGCACATGAGGAGACACTGCTATGTTGGACCTGATCAAACAGCGCAGGAGCATCCGTAAGTACACCGCCGAACCGGTTTCCGATGCGGACATCCGCACCATGCTGGAAGCGGCGATGGCCGCGCCGTCGGCGGACAATATCCAGCCGTGGGAGTTCGTCGTCGTACAGGACGCAGTCCTCCGCCGCGGCCTGGCCCAGACCCATCCCTGGAGCCGCATGTGCGCCGACGCACCCGTCGTCTTCGTCGTCTGCGGTGACGAACGCCGCTCCGGTCACTGGGTGGACGACACCAGCGCAGCCACCGAGAACCTGCTCCTGGCCGCCGCCGGGCTGGGACTGGGTGCCGTGTGGGTCGGCGTCTACACCGATTCCAGCAGCGAGGCACACGTCCGTGACCTGCTGGGCATCCCAAGCGGGATGCGCATCCTCTGCCTGGTGCCGGTAGGCCACCCGGCGGAGTCCAAGCCGCCGCGCAGCCAATACGACGAGAGCAAGGTGCATCACGACCGCTGGGGATCCTGATGTAGGACGGGCCGCCGGCCCGTCCCTGACGGGCAACAGCCGGGCGGGCGAGCCGCACGCCCTACATACACCAATGCAGTTGTAGGACGGGCCGCCGGCCCGTCCCGCAACCGACGGGCAACAGCCAGGCGGGCGAGCCGCCCGCCCTACATACTGCCAATGCACGGGCCGCCGGCCCGTCCCGCAACCGGCGGGCAACAGCCAGGCGGGCGAGCCGCCCGCCCTACATACACCAATGCAGTTGTAGGACGGGCCGCCGGCCCGTCCCGCAACCGACGGGCAACAGCCAGGCGGGCGAGCCGCCCGC
>DAOTYW010000235.1:0-14546 GCA_034434755.1 Anaerolineae bacterium
ACCGGCGGGCTCATAGCTGAAGCCCCCTTCGGGGGCTGCGTGAGCCTGCGGAGCAGGCTTTCGCTTTGAGCCGTGGGGTTTAGCCCACGGCGGCCTGGCCCACGTTGCGGCGAATGGATTGCCAGGTTAATCTGCTAAACTGCCACAGGCCGCATCTGCAGGCTGAAGCCTGCGCTCCGGGCCGGGCCCATGATCTGCTGTCCTGGAGTGCGGCCTTCAGGCCGCATCTGCAGGCTGAAGCCTGCACTCCGGGCCGGGCCATGATCTGCTGTCCTGGAGTGCGGCCTTCAGGCCGCATCTGCAGGCTGAAGCCTGCGCTCCGGGCCGGGCCATTATCTGCGTCTACAGAGTGAGCAGTAACAAACGTGAAACGTGTTGCGTGTTCCGTGTTGCGTGTGCTACCGATTGCGCGCTACCTGCGGCAGGAAGACCGAGTGCGGAAGGTAGCGCAGGATGACCAGCCCTCCGCGCAGGTCGGTGACGTAGATATAGGGGCTCTCCAGCCCGCCGGACACGGCTGCGCCACTGGGGTAGTCGAAGGTGTAGTGGAACCCCACCTCCGTGGGGGTTGCCGGGTCGGAGATGTCCACGACGCGCAGGCCGTCATACCCCGCGCTGACGTAGGCGTAGTCACCCGCTGCCATCACGTCGTTGGCGAACCAACCATAGTAGGCACCGGCCTGTGTCGGGTTCGCCGGGTCGGAGATGTCTACGACGCTCAGGCCGCAGCTGGAGGCAATGTAGGCATGGCTCTCCAGCACTGCCGCGCTCACTGCCAGGCACCCGCCCATATTGAAGGCGCCGACCTGGGCCGGGTTCGTCGGGTCGGAGACGTCCACGACGCGCAGGCCATTGTTCACCCCGGCGAGGTCCCCATCGACGACGTAGGCATAGTCCCCGGCCACGACCACCTCGAAGGCCCACGCCGGCGTGTCGACGAAGCCGACCTCCACCGGGTTTGCCGGGTCAGAGACGTCCACGACGCGCAGGCCAGTATCCAGATCGGCGACGTAGGCGTAGGCCCCCGCTACCGCCACACCCTCGGCGTTCCCCGGCGTGTCGACGAAGCCGACCTCCACCGGGTTCGCCGGGTCAGATACGTCCACGACGCGCAGGCCGGTGTCCCAAGCGGCGACGTAGGCATAGTCGCCAGCCACGGCCACGTCGTAGGCCCGCCCTGGCGCGTCGTAGAGGCCGACTGTCGTGGGGGCCGCCGGATCCGAGACATCCATGATGTGCACGCCGGTGGAGATGTCAGCCACGTAGGCATAGTCCCCGGCCACGACCACGTCGAATGCGTCCGCCAACAGCTCGAAGTAACCGACCTGTGTGGGGGAGGCCAGGTTGGAGGCGTCCAGGATGCGCAGGCCGGCCGTGTTTTCGGCGAGATAGACGATGTCTCCTGCCACCGCCACATCACAAGCATACCCATCGGGCGCGTCGTAGTAGCCGACATAGGTGGGGGCTGCCGGTTCGGAGACGTCCAGGATGCGCAGGCCCGCCCCCCCGGCGGCGACGTAGGCGTAGTCCCCGACCACCGCCACGCCGCGATAGCGGTCCGACCCCACGTCGTAGAAGCCAACCTCCGAGGGAGCGGTCGGGTCAGAGACGTCCACAATGCGCAGGCCGCTGGCATCATCGGCCACATACGCATAGTCGCCGGCCACCGCCACGCCATAGGCGTACCCGGGCGCGTCGTAGAAGCCGACCTCCACCGGGTTCGCCGGATCGGAGACATCCACGACGCGCAGGCCGCTGTCTTGGTCGGCAACATACGCATAGCCCCCGGCTACCGCCACGCCATAGGCGTACCCGGGCGTGTTACAGAAGCCGGCCTCGACCGGGTTCGCCGGATCGGAGACATCCACGACGCGCAGGCCACTGGCCTCGTCGGCGACGTAAGCATAGTCTCCCGCCACCGCCACGCCCAGGGCAGGTACCGGCATGTCGGCGAAGCCAACCTCCGTGGGGGCCGCCGGGTTGGAGACGTCCACGATGTGCAAGCCCCCGGCGGTAACGTAGGCATAGCCTCCGACCACGGCCACGTCTTGCACAATGGTCGGTAGGAGCTCGCTCCTGCCGACGAGGGCCGGACCAGCCGGGTCGGAGATGTCCAGGACGGCCAGCCGCGGGCCGAGGCCGACGTAGGCATAATTACCCTGCAGCGCCACGGCAGGGATGGCACCGCCAATCTGACTCACCTGTTGCATGTGCTGGCCTTGCTGCTGGACAGCCGCTGGCCCGGTTGCTGCATTCACTCCACGGGCCAGGGCGGCCGACGTGCTTGCTGCCAGGGCCAGGCCCACGACCAGAACGAACAGGGCCAACAGTCGCGTTTTCATTCGCTTTGCTCCTTTCTGACTTCTTGAGAACCTGTCAGGTCCTTCTGGGCTTCCTCACGACTCTCCGTCTCCTCGCTCCTCGGAGTCGAGAGGGGCAATCGCCGGCGCATCCGCGATCATCCGCTTCAGCAGACTCGTCAGCGCCGGGCCATCGGCGAAAGGCGCCTCTTCGCCGCTGGCGACCGAGCGGACGGTCCCGCGCAACACGTCGGGTTCATCCGAGTCGGCCAGCAGGCGAAGGACGAAGGCGTGGGTTGTACGCATAGGCTTTCCGATCCCCCTTCGGCTGCTGGCCGACGTTCTGGGGATTAGTGTAGTGTAGGGGACTTACAAAACACTTACGCGGGGGCAAACCGTAGAAGCGCACGGCCGTGCGCCCCTACTAGCCGCAGAGGGATCGGTAGAACGTCTGGAGTTCGGCCTGCGGAGCGACGTCGAGGTCCTGGCGCAGGGCGCGCTCCAGGCTGCGGTAGAGACGGAGCGCCCCGGCGCGGTCGTCCAACGCCAGACATGCCTTCATGCCGACCAGGACGGCGTTTTCCTGCCAGGGGTCGGTCTCCAGGACGCGGCGGGCGGCGTTCAAGGCCTCCTGGGGGTGACCGGCGTCCAGGGCCGCGCGGGCCAGGGTCAGCGCAGCCGCGACGAACATCTGCGCCAGGCGCTCGCGGGGCGCGGCGGCCCAATCGGCGTAGCGGTCGTCGGGGAACAGGTCGCCTCCGTAGAGCGCAACCGCCGCCTCCCACTCGCCCTGGCGGACGTGTTGCTCGAAGGCCGCGCAATCCACCCACGAGCCGGGCGGCAGGTGCAGGGCTACACGCCCGCCCTCGACCTCCAGGTAGCGGGAGGGGAACTTGTCCGGCAGGTCCGGTTCCAGGGCGCGACGCAGCGCCGAAGTCGCCTGGTGGAAGGGCGTGTTGGCCGCCTCGGGCGATTTCTCCGGCCAGAACGCTTCGATGACCTCGTCGCGGGAGAGCGCCTGCCCGTGGCTGACCAGCAGCAGGCGGAACAGTTCCCCCGCCCGCCGCTGTCGCCAGGCCGCCTCCGGCACGACCCGCGCGCCCTGGCGCACCGCGAAGCGGCCCAGGGTGACGACCTGCAGCGGCGGTGGGGGCACCCGCTCCAGGTGGGTCAGCAGGGCCGCCGATAGGGCCGCCGTTTCCGGGTCGGGGTCGTT
The DNA here is from genome assembly GCA_034434755.1 of Anaerolineae bacterium. Lineage (GTDB taxonomy): Bacteria > Chloroflexota > Anaerolineae > B4-G1 > DUEL01 > DAOTYW01. The sequence continues at coordinate 3,517 of DAOTYW010000235.1, forward strand.
CAGGTGCGCCGCCACCAGAGGGAAGGCCAGCGCGCGCTCCTGCTCCAGCAGGAAGGCGTAGCCGCCGCCGATGATCCGGCGAGCAGCGTCTTGCCAGACCTGGCGGGCCTCGGGGCGCTGCTGGTCGTGCAGCAGGGCGGCCAGAAAGAGGGCGGCGCGGGCCAGGTCGAAATCGGCCTCCAGGGGAGTCAGCACCTCGCCGGCCGCACGGAAGTCACGCTCGGCGGCCGCACCGTTGCCGACATCCCAGTGGGTGCGGCCGCGCTCGATGAGCGCTCTTCCCTGCAAGAGGCTGAAGCCGACGCGCGTGGTGAGCGCCAGCGCCTCGTCGGCCCAGGTGCGGGCGGTAGCGGGGTCGCCGGCCAGGCGATGGTAGCGGCTCAAGCCCAAGCGCGTCTCGACGTTGAGGCGCGGCTCGCCGATCGCCTCGGCCACCGAGCGCGCCGCGGCGAACAGCGGTGGGGCGGCGTCCAGGTCACCCTCGTCCAGGGCCAGGAGGGCGGACAGGTTGGCGTGATACCCCCTGGCCCCGGCCACCCTGTACGCCACCTTGTCCAGCTCGGCCAGGGTCTCGCGCGTCCGCTGTCGCTGGCCGGTGAACTGGTAGAGCCAGGCGAGGGCGAGCAGCGTATAGGGGAGGCGGTCGTCCTCCCTGAGATCCCGGCCCAGGCGCAGGGCTTCCTGGAGGGCAGCCTCCGCCAGGTCGAACTGGCCGCGGGAGAAGTAGACGCCCACGGCCAGGTTGTTGAGCACGCGAAAACGAAGCAGATGGTAGCCAATCTCGCGGGCCAGGTCGATGGCGCGCCGGTAGTAGCCCTCCGCCTCGACCAGGAACTCGGTTTCGGCGGCGCACATGGCCAGCATGAGCAGGGCATCGGCCTGGGCGGGGGTCTCCGGCGGAGCCAGGGCCAGCGCCTCCTCGGCCAGGGCGCGCGTCGCCAGGTATTGCCCCAGCCGATGGCGAAAGCGGGCCACGGCGACCAGGGCGGAGGCGGTCGCTTCGGGGTCGCCCTGGGGTCGTGCTACGTCCAACGCTTCCCGCGCCCGCCCCAGCGCGCCGGCGATGTCGCCCGCTCGTTCCAGGGCCAAGCTTTCGTCAATCAGGTCGGCGACCGAAGGGGGCGCGCTCACGCGCTCAAGTCTACCATCTTCAGGCTGTCAACGCAAATGACTGGCCGCAGACGTTCGTGGCGGCTTGCCTGGAAACGGAGCCTGACATAGAATAGAGAGCGTCCCATCTGGCATTCGAGGGCGGCCATGAAAGCGATGGTTCTGACCCACATCAGCGACCTGACGGAAAACGCATTTCCTTTGCGGCTGGTGGATCTGCCCACCCCAGTCCCCGGCGAGGGGGAGACCCTGCTCCGCGTCCGGGCCTGTGGCGTCTGTCACACCGAGTTGGACGAGATCGAGGGGCGGACGCCCCCGCCGCGCCTGCCGGTCGTCCTGGGCCACCAGGTGGTCGGGCGGGTCGAGCGGGCGGGCAGCGGGGCGACGCGCTTCCGCCTGGGCGAGCGAGTGGGGGTGGCCTGGATCTACTCGGCCTGCGGCGCGTGCGCGTTCTGTCGGCGCGGGGAGGAGAACCTCTGCCCCGATTTCCGGGCCACCGGTCGGGACGCCGACGGTGGGTATGCCGAGTTCATGGTCGTCCCTGAGGACTTCGCCTATCCCATCCCCGACGTCTTCTCCGACGCCGAAGCGGCGCCCCTGCTGTGCGCGGGGGCGATCGGCTACCGCTCACTGCGGCTATGCGGCCTGGTGGATGGTCAGACCCTGGGGCTGACCGGCTTTGGCGCTTCGGCCCATCTGGTGCTGAAGATGGCCCGCCATCGCTACCCTCGCACGCCGGTCTTCGTCTTCGCCCGCAGCGAGCGGGAGCGGGCGTTCGCCCGCGAGCTGGGGGCCGTCTGGGCCGGCGATACCGACGCGGCACCGCCCGACCGTCTGGATTGCATCATCGACACCACGCCGGTCTGGAAGCCGATTGTCGAGGCGCTGCGCCACCTGAAGCCGGGCGGGCGGCTGGTCGTCAACGCGATCCGTAAGGAGGAGGTGGACAAGGGCGAGCTGTTGCGGCTCGACTATCCCACCCACCTCTGGATGGAGAAGGAGATCAAGAGCGTCGCCAACGTGGCCCGGCGGGACGTGCAGGAGTTCCTGGCGCTGGCCGCCGAAATCCCCATCCGCCCCGAGGTCGAGGAGTACCCGCTGGAGGAAGCCAACCGGGCGCTGCGGGAACTGAAGGAGAGGAAGATCCGCGGCGCGAAGGTGCTGCGGGTCGCCTGTCAGGAGGAGCGATGACGAAGTGGGTGCTGCTGGGGATGTCCGCTTTCGTCACCGTGATGCTGGCCAGCGCGGGCGCCGCGATCGCGCCCCATGTTCTTCGGGGGTAACTGCCTACCTTCCCGCAGGTTCGGGGGCAATCTCCGCACTGGAGTGCGCCCGAACCTGCGGGAGGGTAGGGGGTAGGTAGATACCTTCGGAGGAGGTCTAGGGCTGGATGAGAGCACGGCGGGGGATGCCGGTCACACCTCCAGCGCCTTGATCGCCAGCCGCGCCGCGACGTCGGGGAAGCGGGCCGGGAACTCGTTCGTCAGCCGGCCGACGTGGCCCTTCAGTTGCGCCCTCAGGAAAGACTCGGCCTGTACCGCCACGGCGTAGTGGGTGATCAGGAACTCGAAGATGGCGTTGGTCTCCGAGTGCTCCAATTCGCTCGCCAGTTGGTAGGCGGCCTCCAGGGTACCGATCGTCTGGAGTCGCGTCTCCACCGAGTTTTCGAGCGCCTTGTGCGCATCGGTGAGGACGCGCGGGTCGGCCGGCGCGGCAAGCTGTTCTGCGCTCAGGTGGGCGCGGATGCGCTGCAGCCATTCGGCGTGGCCGGCTTCCTCCGCCGCGTACTTCGTCCAAAAGTCCGCTGCTTCTGGGTGGTGGGTAAACCTGACTGCCAGTCTGCGGTACAGCTCCTCGGCGGCCTTCTCCGCGGCGATCGCCAGATCGAACAACTCGTCAACGGTCGCTTGTCTCGGCATGCTTGTTCAATTGCCCCCAGAAGAATGTATCTGTCGGAAGGATTCCCTTCGCGCACGACCGGGCGGCATGATCGGCCCGGTGGAGCGGTTCCGGCAGCCGGTAGCGGGGCGTCAGGTGCAGGACCACCTCGATCGCGGTGGACAGGCTCACCCGGTGGCCTGGGCTGACGAACACGGGTCGGACGCCGTCCCGCGTGGTCAGGGCCACCCCGACGGCCTCGCCGTCCAGCTCGATCGGCAGGGCATCGCCCCGTTTCCGACCAACGGGCCCATTATACCGCAAAAGCGTTTCTTTTGCACATCCAATGGTGGGCGTGTCGGCGCCCGCGCCGACCCAGCAGGCCAGTCCACAGCGCTGCGGGTGGGCGGTGCCGTGCCCGTCCACCAGGATCAAGTCGGGCCGCAGGGACAGCCGCTCCCGCGCCGCCGCGATCATCGCCAGCAGCGGCGGCCCCTCACGGAAGCGTAACCTTCCTGGCACGTAGGGCATGGTCACGTGGGCAACGCCCACAGCCGTCCCCAGGCGCTCGCCGGCCCACGTCTGGATGTCGAGGGCGACGAAGGCACGCTCGCCGACGTATTGGGCGTCCAGGGCGAAGATGATGTCTGCCTCGTGTGGCCGGTAGGGGGGTGGCCCCTGTGGCATGCGCGGCAGGCGCTGCGTCCCTATAGGTTGGTCAGCCATGGGCCGATGACCTCCGCAATCTCCTCCGACGTCGTTTGCGCGGCGTCGAACCAGCGGATGCGCGGATCGTCCAGGCGGAACCAGTTGTACTGGTGGCGGATGAAGCGGCGCGTGGCCCGTCGCATCTCCTGGGCGACCTGCTCCAGCGTGGCCTGCCCCTCGAAGTATGGCTGGAACTGGATGTAGCCCAGGCCGGACATGGCCGGCAGGCGCCACCCGTACCCCGCCTCGACCAGCCGGCGCACTTCCTCCGGCAGTCCGGCGGCCATCATCGCCTCGATGCGGGCGTCGGCGCGGGCGTACAGGGCGCTGCGCTCCATCGTCAGGCCGATCGAGAGGGTGCGGTAGGGTGGGGAGGCGCGGCGGGCCGAGCAGGGCTGACCGGTGAGCAGGCAGACCTCCAGGGCGCGGATGACGCGGCGGACGTTGCGCGGGTCAATGCGCGCTGCCGCGGTCGGGTCCAGCGCGGCCAGCCGCTCGTGCAGCGCCTGCGCCCCCTCGCACCGCGCCTGCGCCTCCAGCTCGGCCCGCAACGCCGGATCGGGAGGGACGGCGGGCGGAGCCCAGCCCTCGATCACTGCGCGCACGTATTGGCCCGTCCCGCCGACCAGGATGGGTAATCGCCCGCGGGCGTGGATGTCGGCGATCGCTTCCTGGGCCAGGCGCAGAAAATCGGCCAGGCCGACCGTCTCATCGGGGTCGGCGATGTCGATCAGGTGATGGGGGACGCGGGCGCGCTCGTCCGGCGTGGGCTTGGCTGTGCCGATGTCCATGCCGCGGTAGAACAGGCGCGAGTCCGCCGAGACGACCTCCCCGTCCAGCCGTTCGGCCAGCTCGATGGACAGGGCGGTCTTGCCGACTGCGGTGGGACCGACGAGGGAGACAAGGGGACGCGGAGACGGGGAGACGGGGGGACGCGGGGACGCGGAGACGCGGAGACGCGGGCTCACCGTGTCTCCGCGTCTCCCCCTCACCGTGTCTCCGCGTCTCCCCCTCACCGTGTCACTCAAGCTCCACCAGCTCCAGCCGCACCAATCGCCCGCCATGGTCCATCTCGACCGCTGCCAGCATCAGTTGCCAGTCCACTCGCTCCAGGCCGTGTTCGGTCAGGTACGCCTCGGCGACGGCGGCCATGCGGGTTTGTTTGGCCGGGGTCAGCGAATCCTCCGGCGTGCCCAGGTCGCTGCCGCGACGGGTGCGCACCTCGACGAAGCGCCATGCCTCCCCGCGGCGGGCGACGATGTCCACCTCGCCCTCGGCGCAGCGCCAGTTGCGGGCGACGATCGCCCAGCCATGGCGGGCCAGCTCGTCGGTGGCCAGCGCCTCGCCCCGCCGGCCCAGCGCGACGCGGCTGCGGTTCACCGGTCGAAGTAGATGGACTTGCCGGTGGCGGAGAGGGGGATGCCCATGACGAAGTCGGCGTCAATCAGCCCCAGCTCGCGGGCCACGACCCCCGCTCGGTACATGACGCGGTTGTCCACGTTGAGCATGCCGGCCGTCTTCACCGCCGAGCCGATGGCGATGCCCATGTCGAGCAGCCGTAGGGCGCAGTTGGGGCCGCGGAACTCGCCCTCGACCGTGTTCGGCTCGATGCAGGTCGGGCTGCCGCAGGCGGCGCAGTTCAGGCCCAGGACGCCGCCGTCCTTCAGTCCGATCAACACCACGGCGGCCGAGTTGAGCACGTTGCGGCCGTCGCGGTCGAAATTGGGCTTGCCGGACCGCTCGCCGTAGGCGATCATCGCCTCGCCCAGCCGGCGCAGCTCCTCCCCCTCCACGATTTCCACGATCACGAAGTCCTTGCCCGCCGACTTGGGGGCCGTGCGGGCGGCGATCTCCATCAGCTCGGCGACGGTGCGCAGGCTCATCCTTCCTCCTCGATCACGAAGTCGTAGGTCAACTCCACGGCCTTGGCCAGCGTGGTGCCGACGGAACAGTAGCGGGTCTTGGATAGCTCGATGGCGTCGCGGACGGCCTTCTCGCTCAGGCCGCGCCCGCGCAGCCGGTAGGTCAGGTGGATGTGGGTGTACGTCCACGGCGGGTCGGGGAGCTGCTCGCCGCTGACGGTGACCTCCAGGCCGGTGAGGTGGGCGCGTTTCTTGGTCAGGATGTTGACCACGTCGTAGGCGGTGCAGCCGCCCAGCCCGATCAGCATCAGCTCGCCCGGCTTGACGCCGATGCCGTTCTCCTCGTCCGCCGAGGACATGACGACCGAGTGTTTGGTGGAATCCACGCCGACGAATTGTAGCTTTTCCAGCCATTTGACGCGAACAGTGCCCATTGTGTACTACCTCGCTGTGATGGATAGTGGACAGTGGACAGTGGACAGTGGACAGTGGTCTGTCCACTGCCCACTACCCACTACCCACTACCCACTACCCACTACCCACTACCCACTGCCCACTACCCACTGCCCACTGCCCACTGCGAACTGATCACAATAGCTTGCGCAACTGCCTCGCCGTGCCCACGGCCTGGCCCTGCCAGTGGTTGTTCATGTAGATCAGCGTCAGCGGGGCTTCTTCGTCCAGTTGGCGGATCTTCGGCAGCCATTCCAGCAGCTCATCGTCGCTGTAGGCGTAGTCGTAGCGCTGCCAGGCCTCGTCGTGCTGCCACCATTTGGCGGCGTTGCGGCCGTGGAAGCGGACGTAGGCCACGGGCCCGGTCGCTACGGCCACCGGCGGCATCAGTCCCTTCAGGCGCGGCTCGTCCACACAGCAGAACCCCAGGCGCAGCGCGCGCAGCTCGTCGAAGGTCGGCTCGGCGAGCCAGTCCTGGGCGCGGAACTCCACCACCAGCGGCAGCTCGCCGAACCCCTCGCGCAACCGGCGCAGGTAGTCCCAGTTGGCCGGGTTGCGATGGAAGGAGTTAGGGAACTGAGCCAACACGCAGGCGAACTTCTCCGCTTCCTGCAGCGGCGACAGGGCAGCGACGAACTGGCGGATCAGCGGGTCGGCCTCCTCCCGCTCGTGGGTGATGCCCTGGAAGGCCTTGACCGAGAAGAGGAAGCCCGTTCCTACCTTGTCGGCCATGCGCGCCAGCGTGCGCGGGTCGGGGATGCGGTAGTAGGAGAAGTTCAGCTCGCAGGTGGGGAACTCCTGGGCGTAGAAGCGCAGCCAGTCCTCCTTGGGCAGGTCGGGCGGGTAGACCGGACCGACCCAGTCGTTGTAGCTGAAGCCGCTGGTGCCGATCAGGATGGTCACATTCTCCCCCTACGAACTGCATGCGCACGGCGATACGCAGAAAGATCGGCCACGGATGAACACAGATGCACACCGATTTCGGACAGGCTTATCCGGTATTCATCCGTGTGCATCCGTGGCCGAAGCATTGGTTACTCGAACGGGCCCGGGCGGGCACATAGGCCCGCCCCTACTCACATTGGCACGGGCGGAAGTAGGCGATGTCCAGGATGCTGCCCTTGCGCTCGGTTTTCGGCCGGAACACTGGTTCGACGCACATGCCGATGCAGACGTCCTCCGGCTCGACCTCGTCCAGGTAATGCACCAGCCCGCCGTCCGTGTCCTCGATGCGGACGAAGGCCAGGATGCGCGGCTCGTCCAGCGGTTGTCCGTCCAGGCCGACGTGAACGACGGTGAAGGTGTGCACCCGTCCGCAGTTCCGCACGTCCACCCATTCGTCCAGGTGGGCGAAGCACTGCTCGCAGTAGAGACGTGGCGGGACGTAGAGCAGGTCGCAGGTGGGGCAGCGCGTCCCCACCAGTCGGCCGTTGTCCTTGATCTCATGGAAGAACCGCTCGCCCGCCGGCCCGGCGGTGTAGCGATTGGTGATCGGGATCTCGCCTTCCCACGCGCGGGCGTCGCGCACGTGCTCGATTCGTTCTAGAAGAGACATTTGGAATCCTCCTTGCGGAACACGCGAACAGGTTATGGGGTGCGTGTTCCGTGTGGCGTATCAGAGTGGCTTGAAGTAGGCGATGTCGGTGATGGCGCCCACGCGCTCGGCGGCCGGCTTCCAGACCGCCCGCACGCGCATCCCGATCTTCACCTGGTCGGGCTCGACCTCGCCCAGCAGATGCAGGATGCCCATCCCTGGCGAGGCGCCGTCAATGGCGATGACCGCCGGCATCAGCGGCTTCTCTACCCGTTCCATGTTCCAGGTGACGTTGCAGAGGGAGAAGGTCGTCACCGTGCCGGTGTCCTGGAGGGTCACCCAACTGTCGGTGGGGACGAAGCACTGCTCGCAGAACATGCGCGGGGGGATCATGGTGCGCCCGCAGGTAGTGCAATAGCGACCGACCAACCGCCCGGCCTGCAGCTCCTTGAGGTAGTGGCCGATGGCGACGCCGGTGTCCCAGGCGTAGCGGGCATTCGGCTCCCAGGTCTCGAAAACGACGCGGCCCTCGGCGAAGTCCTTCTCGCTCAGGCCGATGGTCCCGTATACGTGTTCTTTCATCTCCACTTCCTCCTAGGCGCCGAGCACGATGACCGTGCCCACCTGCATCAGGTCGCCCCAGGCCTGGGCGACGCCGCGCTTGGGCTGGCCGGGCACCTGGCGGGCGCCGGCCTCGCCGCGCAACTGCCAGAACAGCTCGGCCACCTTCATCATGCCGGCGGCGGCGATGGGGTTGCCCACGCCCAGCAGCCCTCCGCTGGGGCAGACCGGCAGGTCGCCGTTGCGCTGGGTGATGCCCAACGCGGTCGCCTCGGGGGCCTTGCCCTTGTCGAACAGCATCAGCCCCTCCAGGTGGTGCAGTTCCTTGTAATCGAAGGGGTCGTACGGCTCGGCGATGTGGATCTGCTTGCGCGGCTCGGTGATGCCGGCCATCTTGTAAGCCATCCGCGCCGCCTCTTCCACGTAGGTGGGGTAGGAGAGGTCGCGGTCGGTCCAGTAGGCGGTATCCAGGCACCAGCCCACGCCCTCGACCCAGACGGGCTTGGGGGTGACGCGGCGGGCGACGTGCTCGGCGCTCATGACCAGCGCCACCGCGCCATCGGTGACCGGGCTGACGTCCAGCCGCTGCACCGGCCAGGCCAGCACCTCGGAGTTGAGCACGTCCTCCACGGTGATGTTGGCGTCGCCCAGCAGGGCGGCTGGGTGGTCGGCGGCGTTGCGCTTGTTCTTCACCGAGACCTGGGCGATGTCGCGCTTGTCCAACCCATAGCGGGTCATGTAGGCATTCATCTCCAGGGCGAAGATCCACAGCAGGTTGGGCTCCAGGGGGCGCTCGGTGATGTTGTCGAAGATGGTGAGGAACGCGCCTTGCGGGTGCGGCTGGCAGGAGGACATCTTCTCCTCGCAGACGACCAGCACGGTGTCGAAGAGGCCGCTGGCAACGTGGTACCAGCCCTGGATGGGGGCGAAGACACCCGTTCCCCCGCCGACGTAGCCACGGATGACTGGCTTGCCCCAGCCGCCGCAGCCGTCGGAGAGGTACTCACTGTTCATGTGCACGCCGTCGAAGGCCTCCGGCGCGGTGCCGATGACCACCGCGTCAATGTCGTCCAGGGTCATCTCGCACGATTCCAGCGCCTTGCTGGCGGCTTCCCAGGCCAGCTCCCTGGCCGTCTCCTGGGCGCGGCGGACGAAGCGGGTCATCCCCGCGCCGACGATTGCCACTCGATTTCTGCCCATCGTCTGCCTCCTCAGTTGCTCAGGATGACGGCCGCGCCGCCGGTGGTGGGGACGCCGCGCCAGCCGAAGGCCAGGCCGGTCTCGACGTCTGCCAGCTGCCGCGCTCCGGCCTCACCACGCAGTTGCAGCACCACTTCCAGCACGCGGGCCAGCCCGGCGGCGTCCAGCAGGTGGCCCATCCCCAGGCTGCCGCCGGAGGGATTGACCGGCAACTCGCCGTCCGGCTCGCTGCCGCCCTCCATCGTCCACGCCCCGGCCTCGCCCGGCCGGCAGAGGCCCAGCGCCTCCAGGTGCTGCAGCTCCTTGTAGGCGAAGGTGTCGTCCACCTCGGCGAAGTCAATCTCCGAGCGTGGGCTGCGGATGGAGGCGGTGCGGTAGGCCATCTGGGCGGCCCAGGCGGCGTAGCGGGCCTGGCCCCAGGGGCGGCTCTCCAGGGTGAAGGTGTCGTTGGCCCAGCCAATGCCGCGCACCCAGATCGGTTTCTCGGTCAGGGTGCGGGCGGTGACCCCGTCGGCCAGGACGAAGACGATCGCCCCGTCGGCGTGGCCGGCGCACTGCAGGCGGGTCAGCGGCTCGGCGATCGGTTCGCTGCCCAGGACGTCGTCAATGTCCAGAGCGGCCCCGTAGCCGGCCAGCGGGTTGTTCAGCGCGTTGCGGCGGTTCTTGACCACCACCTGGGCACAGGCGGCCAGCGGGGTGCCTGTCTCGGCCAGGTAGCGGTGCATCTCCATCCCGGCGATGAAGTAGGGGTGGGCGGCGAGTGGCCGGTTGAAGGTCGGGTCCATGGCATAGGCCAGGATGTAGGGCAGGGTGAGGACGTTGGAGGCCTTGCTGTGCGCCTCGACGACGACGATGTCGAACTGGCCGGTGAGGATCTGCATCACTGCGGCGGCCAGTCCGTGGATGCCGTCACCGGTGATGGTGTGGTTGGGGCGCAGCGCCCCACCGACCTGGTCGGGCGTGTACTCGTCGAAGATGCTGGTGCCCTCGATGAAGTCCTCGGCCACGGAGACGAAACTGTCCACGTCCCGACGGGGGTCGATGCCGGCCTCCTCGTAGGCGCGGACGGCGGCCTCGTACATCATTTCCTTGTACGAGAGGTCGGGCGTGATGGAGCGGAAGGGGCTCCACCCCGCCCCGACGATGGCGACTTCGCGGATCATAGTGCTACCTCCTGGGAAAGTGGGCAAGTAGGCAAGTAGGCAAGTATGCAAGTATGCAAGTATGCAAGTGGGCAAATGGGCAAGTTTGCGGGTGTGTGGGTGATTGAGCCTCCTCAATGCAGGGTAGTCGAGAACATCGGGGCGGGTGTGTGCTCTGCGCCGGATCGGGCGGCCGGGGGCCGCGATCATGGTCCGCTCCTCAGTGTCAGCGGCAGGAAAGCCCGGAACGACAACAACGTATAGAAGTAGGCCGAGCCCTGAGTGAAGTTTGCGCCGATGTCGTCGTCGGGTGCTCCGACCAGGACCGTGTCGTCCGATAGGAAGACCGATCGGCCGAATCCATCACCCGCCGCGCCATCCGAACCGGTCAGGTACGCCTGCTGCGTCCAGGTCGTCCCGCTGCGGACGAAGACGTATGCCGAGCCCTGATCGTCGTTTGTGCCCACATCATCGGCGAACGCCCCCCCCAGGGCCGTGTCGCCGGCGAGCGCCACCGAGCCACCAAAGCGGTCGCCCGCCGCGCCGTCCGAGGCGGTCAGTTGCTGCTGCAGAACCCAGGTC
>DAOTYW010000236.1:0-3103 GCA_034434755.1 Anaerolineae bacterium
GAAGGTGATCGTGTCGATCTGCCAGCCACCCGGATCGCTGATGGTGAAGTCGTCCGCCATGCGGTTGCCGACAGAGAACTGGTGGCCGAAGCCGAGGGTGTTCATGCCCAGGTCGGTCTGCAGGCGGCTGGCGTCCATGCCGGCGCAGTTACCGGGATGGGTGACCAGCGGGCCGTTGTCCCAGAGAACGACCTCGGGGTAGGCCCAGGTCGCCACGGGCGCTATGGGCGCGGGCGCGGCCGGTTCTGCGCCGCCAGCCTCGTCGGTCACCGCTGTCGGATCGTAGACAGCGGGCGGCGCGGGTGGCGCGGCGGCGGCCTGGGGGATGTCGTACACCCAATGGACGGTGTTGGTCGGGCCGTCGTACCAAGCGTTGCCGTCGCTCCAGGCCAGGTTGCCGGCGTACTCGACGCCGGCAGGCAGCGTGTCGGTCATCGCCATGCCATCCACCAACTCCGTGGTGCTGATGGTGATGGTGTAGCGGATCACCTCGCCGGGCTCGGCGAAGGCAGGGGCCTCTTTCCAGGCCTCGAAGACGACCGACGGCTCGCCGGCGACCATCACGTCGTCAATGTACCAGCCGGCGTGGTTGACTACCGTGGAGGCCATCATGTGGAACTCGATCGTCACCGGGCCGCCAACGTAGGGGGTCAGGTTGACCACTTGCTGCACCCAGGCGGTCGGGGCGACGAAGCTCGGTTCGCAGTGCGGAAAGACCTGGGTGCCGTTGGCGTAGACTTCGGCCCAGTCCCAGTTCGAGAACAGGTCGTACCATTCCCACCAGCTCAGCTCGGCCTCGGTGATGCCGGTGAGGTCAATGGTAAAGGAGAGGATGCTGTCGTCGGCGGGAGCAGTGTTCGTGCAGGTGGCGTAGCCCTGGTTGTTGCCCCGGTTGACGTAGCAGCTATTGAGCACCGTGCCCCACATCCGCGTGCCCGAATGGGCAGCGGGCGGTGGGTAGTTCGACGAGTCACAGGTGGCACCGCTCCAGGCATAGGTACCCCATTCCCAGTCCAGGGTGCTGCTGAAGCCGCCGTTGTTCCCCTCGAAGTCCCAGAAGTAGAGGATATCTTCCGGCCGAGCGGTAGTCGGAGCGGGCGTGGAGACGCTGGTGATGGTGGGGGGCGGGGATTGCGCTGCCGGCTGGTTTGCCGGCTGGGCGGAAACCGAACCGACGAAACTGAGCACCAGGATCGCCGGAATGACCAATGACAACAGGCTTTTCATCGCTAAACTCCTTTCACTTCGGGCCAGGCCCATCCACCGGCCCAGATGTCCGGCGGAGGCCGGGGGGGGGCGGCCCACTCGCGTCCGGCGCGGTGAACCGACAAACACAAATACCGATGATGAACCCAGATCACCTCCTTTCCCAGGCTGACGGGAAGTCGTTGAGTGCCTGATGCGGGGAAACTGGAACGTCCAGAGCGATTATACTCCCGCGGTGCGGAATCGCCAAATCCTGGCACTTCATCTGCTCAGTCCGCTGACTTTGTCCGCTCGCTGCGAACGCCATGCTCGATCCACACGATAGCGGGAGACTACCCATCCTCCCGCAGGTTCGGAAGTGGCCGGGCAACGCATCGGAGTGGCCATTGCCGTGCGAGTTGGGCTGCCAATTGCGCCCCAACCTGCGGGAGGGTGAGCAGTTACTGTGGCCGACGGTATTGTCCCCGGTCATTCGCTGTGTTATAATCTCCCGCGCAGCGGAGGTGGGTTCATGATCAACCGTCTCGGTCGGCGGGAGTTTCTGCGCCTATCGGGGGTGGCGCTGGCGGCGGCGTTGCTACCCCCATCGCCCGGGCGCGCCAGCCCGTGGTGGCGGCTGCGCAGCGACGAACCGGTGCGCATGGGCCGCGCCATCCACTCCGTCAGCCTCTACGACGCCGCCGGACAGGACGCCGGCTGGCTGGGTACGATCGCGGCACAGGAGGTCTTCCTGATCCTGGACGAGGTCCACGCGCCGGGGCTGAACAGCTACAACGACCTGTGGTATCAGACGCCCGACGGCTATGTCTTCTCCGCCTGGGTGCAGCCGATGTGGGTGCGCGCTCCCCAACCCACCCACAAGGACTTCCCCGAATGGGGCTTCTGGGGCGAGGTGTGCGTCCCCTACACCGATGCGCGCGCCGAGCCGCGCGCCGACTCCGCCAGCCCGTACCGTTTCTACAACGGCAACGTCTACCACGTGGTGGACGTCGCCTTCGACGGCGCGGGCGATGGCTGGTACAAGGTCTACGACGAGCTGCCGCCGCCGACCCACCAGTGGGTGCGCGCCAGTGACATCTACCGCCTCCCCCGCCGCGCCCTGGCCCCCATCCACCCCTTCGCCGGAGCCAAGCGGATCGAGGTGGATCTGAGCCAGCAGCAGATCGCCTGTTTCGAGGGCGACCGCGTCGTCTTCACCACCCCCTGCGCCTCGGGCATCGGGCAGCGGACGCTGGAGGACGGCACGGTGCAGGACCTGAGCACACCGACCGGCGAGCACTGTGTGCTGCTCAAGCAGCCCTCACGCCACATGAGCAACCGGCCGAACCCGGAGGACGAGAACGCCGTGCCCCCACCGCCGGGCGACCTGTTCGACCTGCCGGGGGTGCCGTGGAACACATTCTTCGATACCAGCGGGACGGCGATCCACGGGACGTACTGGCACAACGACTTTGGGGTGCCGCGCAGCCACGGCTGCCTGAACGTCCCCACCGACGCCGCGCGCTGGATCTACCGGTGGACATACCCTCTCGGCGGAGCCGAGGACGATTTCGTGCAGAGCAACTGCCGCGTCGGTACGCCCATCAGGATACAATGACCGTAACGGCCCACCCCTTTCCGCTATCGGCGTCAGGACACGGATTCATGCTGACCACGAAGGACACCAAGGACACGAAAAATGGAGACTATCACAACCTTGGATCATCCTTTGTGTCCTTCGTGTCCTTTGTGGTAGAGAAGAAGCTGGTCTGAGCAGATACCAATGACCTTGTTCATTGTTCATTGGTAACTGCCTACCGTCCGCGGCGCTGAGCCCTCACCCCACCCCCTACCCCCGCCCCTCTCCCGCCCGGCGGGAGAGGGGCGGGGGCCAGGGGGTGGGGTGAGGGGCCGGCAC
>DAOTYW010000237.1:0-6960 GCA_034434755.1 Anaerolineae bacterium
TTGCCTACCCAGTCCAACCCCTGCATCGAAGTGCCCTAGAGCAGCGAGGGTTGTTCGGCGCGAGCGCAGGGGAGACCCAGGTGCTCGTACGCGCGGGCGGTGGCCACCCGCCCGCGGGGAGTGCGCTCCAGGAAGCCCATCTGCAACAGGTACGGTTCGACCACGTCCATCACCGTGTCCGACTCCTCGCTCACCGCGGCAGCGATGGTCTCCAGGCCCACCGGCCCGCCGCCGAACTTCTCGATAATCGTCCGCAGCACCTGCCGGTCGAGCACGTCCAGGCCCAGTTCGTCCACCTCCAGCAGGCTCAGCGCCTCGGCGGCCACTGCGCGAGTGATCCGGCCATCCGCGCGCACCTGGGCATAATCGCGCACGCGGCGCAGCAGGCGCAGGGCCACGCGCGGCGTGCCCCGTCCGCGGCGGGCGATCTCGGTCACGCCTTCCTCATCCACCGCCACATGCAGCACTCCCGCCGCCCGGCGGACGACCGCCTCCATCGCCGCCTGGTCGTAGAAGTCCACCCGGAAGGTCGCCCCAAAGCGGGCGCGCAGGGGAGCGGTGAGCAAGGCCAGGCGGGTCGTCGCGCCGACGACGGTGAAGCGGGGCAGTTTGAGACGGATCGAACGGGCGCTGGGGCCCTTCCCCACCACCAGGTCGAGGGTGAAGTCCTCCATCGCCGGGTAGAGGATCTCTTCCACTGCGCGGCCCAGGCGGTGGACCTCGTCAATGAACAGCACCTCTTTCTCGCGCAGGTTGCTGAGGATGGCCGCCAGGTCGCCGGCGCGTTCGATGGCCGGCCCGGCGGTCGCCCGCAGCGGCACTTCCATCTCGTGGGCGATGATATGGGCCAACGTCGTCTTGCCCAGTCCCGGCGGGCCGTAGAAGAGCACGTGATCGAGCGCCTCGCCGCGCCCGCGCGCTGCCGCAATCAGGATGCCCAGGTTCTCCCGCACGCGATCCTGACCGATCAGATCGGCCAGCCGCTGGGGACGGAGCGCCTGGTCCAACTGGATCTCGTCGGAGTGTAGCCTGGGGGAGATCACCCGGTCGGTCATCGGCCAGATTATAGCGGGGTTTGGCGAAATAGGGAAATAGGGTAATTGCCTACCCTCCCGCAGGTTCGGGCGCGATCTCCGCATGGAAGTGCGCCGCAATGGGCTGCTCGTCCTCTTGCCAGTCGCTTTCTAACCTGCGGGAGGGTGGCGGGTAGCCCTCGCCCCCCCTCTCGCCGCGCAGGAGGCCCGCTACCCTCCCGCAGGCGAGGAAGGGCAAACCTGCAGGAGGGTAGACAGTTATGCCTTACATCGTATAGAAGGTCAACCCCAACGTTCCCGGCCCGGTATGGGCGCCGATGACCGGGCTCAGTTCGGAGACATACAGCTCCTGCGGCTCCAGGCACGCCTGTACTTCTTGCTCAAACGCCAGACACTCTTCCCGCGCATTGGCATGGATGACCGCCGCACGGGGGACGGCACCCTGGCCCCTGCGCTCCAGGGCCACTTCCAGCAAGCGATCGAGCGCCTTCCGCTTCGTGCGCACCTTCTCCAGCGATTCGATCTTACCCTCTTCCAGCTCCAGCAGCGGCTTCAGTTTCAGCGCCGTGCCCAGGAAGCGCGCCGCGCCACCGATGCGCCCGCCGCGGTGGAGAAACTCCAGCGTGTCCACCACGAATAACGTCTGCAGCCGGTAGCGCACCCTCTCGATCACCTCCAGCGCTTCTTTCAGCGGCGCGCCGCCCAGGACCGCCTCGGCCGCCGCCATCACCTGAAGGCCCAGTCCCATGGAGGTGGAAAGCGAATCCACCACCTCGACCCGCATCTCCGGCAGCATACCCTTCGCCAACTCAGCCGAGGAGACCGTCCCGCTGAGTCGGGAAGAAATGAAGATACCGAGCAGAATATCCGCATTCGTTTGCTCCGCCACCCGGCGGAAGAAATCCACGAACTCGCCTGCCGACGGCTGCGAGGTGGTCGGCATCACCGGGTCCACCTCCAGGCGCTCGTAGAACGCCTGCGGTTGCACATCCACCCCGTCCCTGAGCACCTCGTCGCCCCAGAGGAGCCGCAGCGGGATCGTTGGCACCTTCAGCCGTGCCTGCACCTCTGGTGGGAGATAGGCCGTGCTATCACTGACCACTACGATCCGTTCGCCCATAGCGCACCTTCCCTCCTGATTAGAATCCGTCAACTATAACACCCCAGCGGAGCGAGGGATGCGCGACAAAGCGATCGGCGGGATCAGGGGGGATTCATAGAGAGACACCCGGCCCCTGCGCCAGGGAACCGGGTCTCTCGTCAGCGTCGCAGTCGAACGGGGTTGGCTAGGAGGCTGCTGGCTCTGTCGGCTCGGCAGCGGGCGCGCCCCTGGCGCCGGTCGCCGCCTTCTTGGTCTGCTCGACAGCGGTGGTCAACTGGCGGCGGCCCTCTTCGAGGACCGCGCGGCCCTGCGCCTGGACCTCCTCGGCGCGGCGGCGCAGATCGGCGGCCACGGCCTCGGCCTTGGCCCGCGCTTCCTCGAGCGCCTGTTCGCCCCGATCGCGCACTTTGACCATCCCCTCCTCGGCGCGGTCCTTCAGCTCGACGCTCTTGGCGCGGATCTGCTCGCGGGTCTCCGCCCCCGACTGGGGCGCCAGCAGCAGGGCAGTCGCCCCGCCGACCAACCCGCCGACGACGAAGCCGACCAGAAAAGCCACTACATCGCTACCACTATCTTTGGACATCGCTCACTCCTTTCTTGACTTAGGCGGTCGTAACAGGGCTACGATCTCTTGCGCCACGCGCTGTACGCCAGCCGCGAAGCCCGCCGCCTGGATCGTCGGCGAGACGACGTTGTGGCTGACAAAAAGAGCCGTCCCGCGCACAGTGGCCACCGTGTCGTTGACCGCCTCCAGCATGGGACGGATCTCGTCGCGCAGCATCGCGATCAGCGTCTGCACCTGGATGGTGAGGACGATCAGCAACACGCCGATGATCAATGTTTCGAAAGCCACCAGAATGATGGCCGCGTCGCGCAGCAGGCCGACGACCACCGCTCCTGGATCGGGCGGGCCCCCGGCCATCGCCGCGCGGTAGGCGTTGATGGACAGGAAGACGAGCAACGTCACCATCCCGATCACCGCCAGGGCGACAACGATGATGGCGATGATCAGGGTCCGCCGCGCCCGCAGCTCGGTCGCCGAGGCCGGCGCGGTCGAAGGCGTGGGCTTTTGAGGAACGGGCGTTGGCTCTGCGCTCATATCAAGTGGATTGTAGCACGAACTCCGACGAAGCGCAAATGACCCCGCCGCCCAGGGTCACCTCTCCGTCATAGAGGACCAGGTACTGGCCCGGCGTGACATCCCGTTGCGGACGGGCGAAACGGACGTGCAGCCGCTCGTGCGGCAAGGGTGTGGCCACGACCTCGACCTCCTGGTGACGATAGCGGATCTTGGCCGTAGCGGCGATGGGCCCGGTCGGTGGTGCGCCGGAGATGTAGTGCATCGCGGCGACCTCGCACGTTTCCTGGCCCAGCGCCTCCAGCGGGCCGACGATCAGCGCATTGCGCGCCGGGTCGAGGGCCAGGACGTAGAAGGGACGCGCAGCCGCTACGCCGATCTCCTTGCGCTGCCCGATCGTGTAGTTGACCAGGCCGCGGTGCTGGCCCAGGACACGCCCGGCCGTGTCCAGGATCGGGCCGGGCTGCACCGCTTCGGGAGCGCGTTCGGCCAGGAAGCGGCGATAGTCCCCATCGGCCAGGAAGCAGATGTCCTGGCTCTCCGGCTGGTCGGCCACCGGCAGGCCGCGCTCCCGCGCCAACGCCCGCACCGCCGCTTTCGTCCGGTCGCCGAGGGGGAAAAGGACATGCGCCAGTTGCGCCTGGGTCAGGCTGTGCAGGACATAGGACTGGTCCTTGGCAGGGTCCACGCCGCGCAGGAGCTGATACTGCCCACCGAGCTGTCGCACGCGGGCGTAGTGGCCGGTAGCCAGGAAGTCGGCCCCCTGCGCCAGCGCCCAGTCCAGCAGCCATCCGAAACGGATCTCGCGGTTACAGACGACGCAGGGATTGGGCGTGCGGGCGGCTGCGTAGCCGGCGATGAACGTCTCCACGACCGCCTGGCGGAAGCGCTCGCGCACATCCAGCAAGTGGAAGGGGATGCCCAGCCGGGCGGCGACGGCGCGGGCGCGCTCGACCGCCTCGACCGTGCAGCAG
Organism: Anaerolineae bacterium; assembly: GCA_034434755.1. GTDB lineage: Bacteria > Chloroflexota > Anaerolineae > B4-G1 > DUEL01 > DAOTYW01. Next base: position 4,189 of record DAOTYW010000237.1, read on the forward strand.
AGGTTGTCCCGTCCCTCCGCCCCCGGCTCGGCCCACAGGCGCAGCATCACGCCGTTCACCGCATAGCCCCGCTCGACGAGCAAGGTTGCCGCGACGGCGCTATCCACGCCTCCACTGAGGGCAACGCACACGCTCTTCATCCGCACCCCACGCCAGACTACGCACCCCTCCCCCCGCCCTCAGAGCCCAAAGACGCGCATGCCGGCCCGGATTGCCGCCGGGTGGAGGTCGTAGGCGAGGGAGAGTTCGACGTGGGCGGCGAAGCCGCAGCTCTGGCAGGCGACCGCAGCTCGGTTGAGCAGGTAGCAGCCCTGAGTGAGCGTGCCGTCCGGTTCCACGCTGGCGACCAGCCAGGGGTGACAGCGCCAGGTGTTGCCCTGCAGATGGCGCAGGGCGACCGTCGAATCCAGCAGCGGCAGCCCCTCGCGTTTCAGGGCGATCAGTTGCTCCAGCACCGCCCGCCGGCGGCTCCGTTCGAGCGACAGGTCCTCCGTCTGCGGGTAGGGATAATAGAGCTGGATCGTGATCCCGCGCACCCGCGCCGCGAGGAAGCGGAGCAGTTCCGGCAGCTCGTCGGCGTTGGCGCGGCTGATCGTGACGTTGGCGTAGAGGCGCGGGTGAGCCGAGGCCTCGATGTGGGCGACGGCCCGCCGGAAGCTCCCCGCGCCGCGCAGCCGGTCGTGGGTTGCCTCCAGGCCATCCACACTCACCCACAGGATGTCCGCCCGGCTCTCCAACGGGAAGGAACCGTTCGTGGTGATGCCGACGCGGATGAAGCGACGGCGCGCCTCGTCCACCAGGTCCTCCAGGCAGCGTTCACCGTCCCGCCACAGGAACGGTTCGCCACCCTCCAGGATGAGCAGCTTCACACCAGCAGATTGCAGCCGGTCGAGCGCCTCGACCGCCGCCGGGAAAGGGATGTCTCCGCCCGGCCTGCGCCAGAACGGGCAGGCGACACAACGGCAGTTACAGCGATGGGTGACCTTGAACCCGGCCAGCAGCGGTCGCCGCTGGCCCCATAATCGCCCGGACAGGAGATGATCAGCGAACGCAATCCAACTTCTAACCTCCAACCTCTAACCTCCAACCTCCCGTCTCAATCGTGCGATCACCCCCGGCAGCACCTCCAGGACAGCGTCAATATCCGCCTCGGTGGTCGAACGGCCCAGGGAGAAGCGCACGGCGCCGATCCCCCAGTCCGGTGAGAAGCCCATCGCCTCCAGAACGAACGAAGGTTCGGCTTCCCCTTCGGAACAGGCTGCGCCGGAGCTGACGGCGATCCCCTCCAGGTCGAGGGCCACGACGACCGAGGCTCCTTCCACGTCGCGGAAGGCGAAGCTGGCGTGGTGGCACAGCCGGCGGGTCGGATGGCCGGTCAGGCGGCTTTCCGGGACAGAAGCCAGCACCCCTTCGATCAGCCGATTGCGCAGGCGGGTCAGGCGTGCGCTCTCGGCCACGCGTTCCTCTTCCGCCAGGCGCAACGCCGTCGCCAGCCCCACCGCGCCGGCCACATTCACCGTGCCGGGGCGATAGCCGCGTTCATGCCCCCCGCCGGTGACCGCCGGCAGCAGGTCCACGCCGCGGCGGACGAACAGCACGCCCACCCCCTTGGGCCCGTAGAACTTGTGCGCGGAGAGGGCCAGCAGGTCCACGTGCATCTCGTCCACTTCCAACGGCAGCCGGCCGGCGGCCTGGACCGCGTCGGTGTGGAACAGCACGCCCCGCTCGCGGCAGACGCGCCCGATCCTGACCATCGGCTGCACCGTGCCGACCTCGTTGTTCGCCATGACCACGCTGACCAGGATCGTCTCTGGGCGGATCGCGGCAGCGATGTCGTCCGGGTTGACCTGTCCGTATTCATCCACCGGCATGCGTGTCACCTCGAAGCCGAACAAGTCGCGCAACTGGTCTGCCGTGTGGCCGACGGCGTGATGTTCGATCGGCGTAGTAATGATGTGATGGCCGCGTCCAGCCTGCCGCGCCGTCCAGGCCACGCCGCGCAGGGCCAGGTTATCCGCCTCCGTGCCGGAGCCGGTGAAGACGACTTCGGCGGGTCGGCAAGCCAACACCTCCGCTACCGTCTCGCGCGCCCCTTCCAGCGCCTCCGCCGCCCGCCGGCCCCAGGCGTGAACCGACGAGGTATTGCCAAACACATCGCTCCAGTATGGAGCCATCGCCTCCACTACACGCGGGTCCACCGGCGTCGTGGCCGAGTGATCCAGGTAGATCGAACGCTTTGCGGATGCCATCAGATTCTCCTATCGTAACTCTTATCGCGTATCGCATATCGCAAATCGCATATCTCTATTGGTGCAGCATGGTGCGCCTTTTTCCCAAGGCGGTTTCTCCAAGCCTTTACCGGGTTCCAGCGCTCCATGAGCGGTCCGATCGTCTCGGAGAACCGGGCCGTGGACGGCATCAGCCGCCTGTTGGTCTTGCCGCAACCAGAGCAGCCCTCAAAAACACCTACTTGATAGACCCAAGGATAGTGGAAACTTCTCCCAGCACCGCTCCAACCATCTTGATAGTCATAGATAACAGTTCGGCCTTCGTGATCGTTTTTTTTCCTGATAGATGATTTTAAATGCGGGAGAGATTGAAAGAGGGAGAGAAGAAGGTTGATTGGTTGAAACGGATGTTTTTTTTGTTTTGGTTGGTTTTTTTTGGGTGATATAAAAATGACTCCACTGAAAAAAGGTAGCGCCTTGGCACCTCATGCAAGTGTGGTACAATAACGCCACGCATTGTTGAGGGGATCTGTATGTTTCGCAA
>DAOTYW010000238.1:0-4942 GCA_034434755.1 Anaerolineae bacterium
ACATCCCGATCACCTGGGCAGCACGTCCCTGGTCACGACGGGGGATGCGCGGTACGTGGGCGGGCCGGCGCCGATACCCGCCGGCAGCGTGTGGACGCGCCAGCTCTACGACCCCTACGGCGCGGTGCGCTATGCGTCCACCCCCCACGGCCCCGCCCCCACCGACTACGGCTACACCGGGCAGCGCGCCACCGACCTGGGGTTGATGGATTACCGGGCGCGCTTCTACGCCCCGTCGTTTGGTCGTTTTGTGAGCGCGGACACGATCGTGCCAGGGATGGGCGGGCAAGCGCTGAACAGGTACCGTGTTCAAGATGCCGGCGAACTCCGTCCCCAGGATGTCAACGACCACATCGTGCCCCCGACTGGTCCGAATGGTGTACACCGTCGTCTCCTGGTTGGTGAAGACCCGCAACCAGGCAGACAGTGTCCCGATGCGCCATCCGGTCTCGTCGGCGTGCACCACACTGCTGGCCCGCAGCGCCTCCACCAATCCTGCGTACACCGGACGAGCCTGCTCGGCCAGCCGTCCGTCCGCCTGACACCAGCCGCCGCGGGTGACGTGCAAGCCAAAGGCATCGTCCAGCAACCCGCACACTTTGCCATACGAGACACCCAACCGGTGTTTCATGTCTGCTGCCAGCGCCTTCGCCCGTGGCCCGATCACCACCCCGGCGGCCCCCGTCGCGTCCGAAATCTGCTCCGTGTGCCGCGAACGGACCCGCTTCTGACAACGAGCGCAGTAGCCACTCTCCGTTACGTAGCGCACGACCACCGGCTTCACCGGCGGAATGTCGACCACGAACTGCTCGTGTACCTTTCGCTCCCTGATCTCCCCACCACACTTACTGTTTCTCAACGTGACTACCCGTTGTCGCAGCGCGGCATTCTCGGCCCGCAGCCTCTCGTTCTCAACGACCAAGTCTCTGTTCATCACGGCTACAGTATACGCCGAATGCCCGGTGTTTTCAATAGCCAATATTCGCTATTGACAGCGCAGGCTTTTGCCTGTACTCTTGAGTGGAAGGCAGTCAAGCATCGGACGCTAAACAAGTACATCGGACGAAGCGGCTGGGCTTGCAGGCCTGGGAGAAGATGCTATAATCGTATTACGATTCCCGTTCGTTACGGAGAGTGTAAGAAATGTACACGGCAACCGTCTCGTCCAAGTACCAGGTGGTCATCCCGCGTGGCGCGCGGGAGCGGCTGGGGCTGAAACCGGGGCAGAAGGTCGTCTTCATCCCCCTCGGCGACACCCTGCGCCTGGTGGTCATCCCTCCCATCGAAGAGACGCAGGGCATGCTCACCGGGATTGACACCGACGTCCAGCGCGAGGAAGAGGACGAGGCGCGATGAACGTCGTGGACTCCTCCGGTTGGCTGGAGTACCTGGCCGATGGCCAGAACGCCACCTTCTTCGCCCCCGCCATCCGCGATAGCGAGCGCCTCATCGTCCCCACCATCTGCCTGTACGAGGTCTTCAAGCACCTGTCGCTCCAACGGGGGGAGGATGCCGCGCTGGCGGTGGTCGGCGTGCTCTACAGCGGCCAGATCGTGGACATCACAGACGAGATCGCCCTGCACGCCGCGCAGCTCTCTCTCCAGCACAAGCTGCCGATGGCCGACAGCCTCATCCTGGCCACCGCCCGCCTGCACCACGCCACCCTGTGGACGCAGGACGAGCACTTCCAGGGGTTGGCGGGAGTGGAGTACGTCGAGAAGAAGCGGGGTTGATGCCGCGATGAGCGCTGGCGAACGCGCCTTGCTCGAAGCCTTCGTCGTGGACAGCCACGACCTGGAGCACCTGGAATCACTCCTGGACGTGGCCGACCTGCGCGGCGCGGTCGTCCGACGGGAGTGGCAGTGCATCAACATCCTCGTCCACGACGCGGAGAACCGCCTGGTCTGCACCGTGGAGAACAAGATCGGCGCGCGGGAGCACTCCGACCAGCTCCGGCGCTGCTGAAGCCCCCTTCGGCAGGCTCAGGGCGACGCCTTCGGGAGCTGTGTGAGCCTGCGGAGCAGGCTTTCGCTTTGAGCCGTGGGGTTTAGCCCACGGCGGCCTGGCCTAAGTTATGACGAACAGCGCCTGATCGAGCAGGGATCATTGCCCGGTCAGCGATCATGGCTGCGGGAGGAGTTGCATGACCGATAGGGCACGAGTGAACACCAGCTTGCTGGTCTACGCCTACGATCGCTCGCAGCCGGAGAAACAGCGCCGCGCCCTGGAGCTACTCGACCGCCTGGCGGTGAGTCGGACGGGCGTCCTCAGCACACAGGTGCTGGCCGACTTCTTCGTCGCTGTGACCCGCAAGATCCCCGCTCCGCGTACGTGCCCACCAGTTCAACTGCTGGGACGCGCAAATCTGGGCCACGGTACGGCTCAACCAGATCCCGATCGTCCTCAGCACTGACCAACCGTACACCCGAAAGGAAAGAACCCATGAACGATCCCAACCCTACCCCCGAAGCGCTGCGCGGGACGCTCAGCGAGCTGCGCCGCCAACTGGCCAGCCTCGAATCCCTGCGCGCCCTCCTGGGCGACCCTCTCACCGACCAGAAGAAAGCCGAGGTCGAGGCGCGCATCCGCGCCCTGGTCTCCACCGGCGGCGGGACGCTCATCGCCGGCGACGTGGATGTTTCCCAGGGCGACTTCGTCAGCCGTGATAAGTGGCAGTTGTGGGTGGAAAACCTCTACCTGGGCCGCCCGCTCGACCAGGTGCCGCCGGACGCGCTGCTCCAGGGCTACCTGCGCTCCCTGGCCCACGACTGCCGCCGCCTGCCGCTCGGCGTCGTTGACCCGCGCTTCCTCGAACCCGGCGCCGCGCCCCCCGTCCCGCTCTCGCAGGTCTACGTGGACCTGGACGTGCAGGCCCCGCCGCGTCAGGCGGGCCGGGAGGACGAGCGCGCCTTCCTCGGCCGCCTCATCCGCGCCGAGGGCGGCGAGCGCACCCCGCTCCTGGAGGCCATCGCCGACCCGCGGATCACCCGCTTCGTCCTCCTGGGCGACCCCGGGTCGGGCAAGACGACCTTCGTCAACTACATGGCCCACGCCCTGGCGACGGGCGCCCCGCCCGCCCCACCCTTCCAGAACCTCCTCCCCGTCCGCCTGCTGCTGCGCGAGGTCGCCGCCCGCTGCATCCCGCCGGACAGCAACGGTCAGGCGGGCATGCTCTGGAGCGGCCTGCGCAGCGACCTGGCCGCCCGCCTGGGCGAGGACGCCGCTGCCGCCCTCTTCCCTCACCTCCAGCGCCGGCTGCTCGACCAGGGCGGCCTGCTGCTGCTCGACGGGCTCGACGAGGTGCCGGAGGCCGACCGGCGGCGCGGCTGCCTGCGGGAGGCCCTGGCCGACCTGGCCGCCGCCCTCCCGCCCGAGCGCTGCCGCGTCCTGGTCACCGCCCGCCCCTACGCTTACGCCGACCGCCGGTGGCGCCTGGCCGACTTCAGCACCCTCGTCCTGGCCCCCTTCAGCCAGGAGCAGGTGCAGCGCTTCGTCTCCCGCTGGTACCAGGCCGTCCGCCCGGTGATGGGCTGGGACGAGGACACCGCCGCCGACCGCGGCGACCAACTCCTGGAGGCCCTCCAGGAGCGGCCCTACCTGGCCGACCTGGCCGTCCGTCCGTTGCTGCTCACCCTGATGGCCACCCTGCACACCAGTTGGGGCCAACTGCCGCAGGACCGCGCCGACCTGTACGAGGAGACGGTCAAGCTGCTCTTCAGCCGCTGGCAGCGGGCGCGCGAGGTCAAGCAGGCCGACGGCGAGCCGCTGACCGAACCGCTCGTCGCCAAGGCCCTGGCGGTGGATGAGGCCCGCGTGCGCGCCGCCCTCCACCGTCTCGCCTTCGCCGTCCAAGAGCGCCAGGGGGCCGGGGCTGAGCGCAGCGACGAGCCGGCCGACATCGCCGAGGGCGAGGTGAGCGCCGCTTTCGCCCCGTTCTTGCCAGAGGACGTCAATCCGCAGGTGCTGCTGCGCTACCTGGAGACGCGCGCCGGCCTGCTGGTGGCCCGCGCGCCGGGCAGCTACGCCTTCCCCCATCGCTCCTTCCAGGAGTACCTGGCCGCCTGCTACCTGGCCGACCGCTCCGAGCCGGCCCACGAGCTGCGCCGCCAGGTGTGGGCCGACCCCGGCTGGTGGCGCGAGGTCTTCCTGTTTGGCGTCGGGCGCGCCCGCCGCGGCGGACTCGGCGCCGCCGTCCACGTGGTCAACACGCTGCTGCCCGAAGGCCCCGCAGAGACCCCCAGGCCCGACGCGACCGCCTGGCGCGCCGCCGTCCTCGGCGGGCAGGCGCTGCTCGACCTGCGTTTCCCGGCGGCGGGCAAGGACGAGCCGGACTTCCAGGCCGTGCTCAAACGCGTCCGCCGCTGGCTGGTCCGGCTGCTAGAGACCCCCGCCGCGCTGTCCCCCCGCGAGCGGGCCGCGGCCGGCGATGTCCTGAGCCGCCTGGGCGACCCCCGCCCCGGCGTCGCGACCCTCCTCGCTGGGGATTCCCCCTCTCCCGCAAGGCGGGAGAGGCCTGCCCTGAGCGGAGCCGAAGGGGGGAAAGGGGGTGAGGGCCTGCCCGACATCCTCTGGATCGAGATCCCCGCCGGCCCATTCACCATGGGCAGCGCCGAGGGCGAGGAGGACACCTGGGACGACGAGCGTCCGCAGCACACGCTCGACCTGCCCACCTTCTGGATCAGCCGCTACCCGATCACCAACGCCCACTACCGACCGTTCGTCGAGGGCGGCGGCTACGACGAGCCGCGCTACTGGTCGCCCGACGGCTGGGCCTGGCGCACCGGCGCCCGCCAGCCGGACTTCTCCCCCCTGAATGAATGGCGAAATGAGGATTTGAAAAAACAATACATGACTCCACTGAAAAAAGGTAGCGCCTTGGCACCTCATGCAAGTGTGGTACAATAACGCCACGCATTGTTGAGGGGATCTGTATGTTTCGCAA
>DAOTYW010000239.1:0-5916 GCA_034434755.1 Anaerolineae bacterium
CACCTGGGCGGCATCTGCCTGAACTGGGGCTGCATCCCCACCAAGTCCCTCCTGCGCAACGCCGAGGTCGTGGCGCTGCTGGGCGAGGGCAAGACCTTCGGCTTTATGGTGGAGAGTTTCCAGGCCGACTACGCCGCCGCCGTCGAGCGCAGCCGGCGGGTGGCTACTCGCCTGGCTAAGGGCGTGGCGGCGCTGATGCGCAAGAACGACGTGCGCGTGGTGGAGGGACGCGGGCGCGTCGCTGGCGCGGGCTGCGTGGCGGTGGCGCTCAACGACGGCGGGGAGACGGAACTGCACGCCCGCGCTCTCATCGTCGCCACCGGCGCGCGGGCGCGGACGGTGCCCGGCGTGACCGTGGACGGGCAGCGCGTCATCACCTCGCGCCACGCGCTGGAGATGACCACCCTGCCCGGTTCGGTCATTGTCATCGGCGGCGGGCCGATCGGCATGGAGTTCGCCCACGTCTGGCGCACCTACGGCGCGCAGGTGACGGTGGTGGAGATGCTGCCGCGCCTGTTGCCGCTGGAGGACGAGGAGGTCAGCGCGGAGGTCGAGCGGGCTTTCAAGCGGCGCAAGGTGCGCGTCCTCACCGCAACCCGCGTCGAAGGAGTGGAGGCCGCCGCCGACGCGGTGCGCGTGCGAGTCCGCCGCGAGTCCGGTGAAGAGGAAACGCTGGAAGCCGAACGGGCGCTGGTCGCCATCGGCGTGCGGCCCAACAGCGAGGAACTGGGGCTGGAGGAGGCCGGCGTACGGCTGGAGCGCGGCTGGGTGGTGGTGGACGGGCGCATGCGCGCCGCGCCGGGCATCTGGGCCATCGGCGATGTGACCGGCAAGCTACCGCTGGCCCACGTCGCCTCGGCGCAGGGCATCATCGCCGTGGAGGACATCGCCGGGCGCGACCCCGCGCCGCTGGACCTGGACGCGATCCCCCGCTGCACCTACTGCCAGCCGCAGGTGGCCAGCTTCGGTCCGAGCGAGGCGCAGGCCCGCCAGCAGGGGTACGATGTGCGCGTGGGCCGCTTTCCCTTCCTGCCCAACGGCAAGGCGCTGGCGCTGGGCGAGAACGACGGCTTCGTCAAGCTGGTCGCCGACGGGGTGACGGGCCGGCTGCTGGGCGCCCACCTGGTCGGCCCGGAGGTGACCGAGCTGCTGCCGGAGCTGGTGCTGGCCCGCTATGCCGGTCTGCTGGTGGAGGCGATTACCCACGCCGTGCACGCCCACCCCACCCTCAGCGAGGCGCTGGCCGAGGCCGCGCACGGCGTCTTCGGCCAGCCGATCCATCTGTGAGCCATCGCCAGCATCAGAAGGTCCCCACAGATTCCACAGATTCCGCAGATTATCCTGAACAATCGTAACTGCCTACCCTCCCGCAAGTTTGGGCGCAATCTCCGCATTGGAGTGCGCCGCAATGAGCTGCTTGCCCTCTCGCCGGCCACTTTCTGACCTGCGGGAGGGTGAGCAGTTACCCGATTCCTTTACAGCCCCCCTGATTGTGGTAGAATAGCCATCACAGTGAGGATAGGGATCGCGTATGAAGGAATCGTCGCGGAACTCGTCGGGGTGGAGCCTGCGCCGGCTGCTGATCGGCAGCCCACTGGCCACTTCGCAACTGGTTCACGAGCGGCTGACGAAGGTCAAGGCGTTGGCCGTCTTCTCGTCGGACGCGCTCTCCTCGGTGGCCTACGCCACGGAGGAGATTATGCTGGTGCTGATCCTGGCCGGCAGCGGGGCCGTCGGACTGGCCTGGCCAATCGGCCTGGGCATTGCCGCCTTGCTGCTGATCGTCGCTTCGTCGTATTACCAGACCATCCACGCCTACCCCAAGGGCGGCGGGGCCTACATCGTCGCCCACGATAACCTGGGGCAGTTGCCGGGGCTGACCGCCGCCGCTGCTCTGCTGACCGACTACATCCTCACCGTCTCGGTCAGCGTGACCTCCGGCGTGGCCGCGCTGACCTCCGCCTTTCCAGTCCTCTACCCCTACCGCATCGTCATCGGCCTCTTCTTCATCGCCACGGTCATGACCCTCAACCTGCGCGGCGTGCGCGAGTCGGGAACGATCTTCGCTGTTCCGACCTATCTCTTCATCCTCACCATGCTCGGCATGATCGGCGTGGGGCTGTGGCGCTGGGTTGCGCTAGGCATGCCCCCGGCCCAACCGGCGCAGATCGCCTATCCGGCGACCCAGGCCCTGACCACCTTCCTGGTGCTGCGCGCCTTCGCCAGCGGCTGCGCTGCTCTGACCGGCGTGGAGGCGATCAGCGATGGTGTGCCGGCCTTCAAGCCGCCGGAGTCGCGGAACGCCAGCCGCACCCTCATCGCCATGGCCGCTCTGCTCTTCACCATGTTCTTGGGCACCACCTTCCTGGCCCACCAGTTCGGCATCGTGCCGAACGAGGAGACCCACGAGACGCTGGTCTCCCAATTGGGACGGTTCGTCTTCGGCAGCGGCTCGCCCCTCTACTACATCCTCCAGGGCGCGACGATGCTGATCCTGATCCTGGCCGCCAACACCAGCTTCGCCGACTTTCCGCGCCTGTCGTACTTTCTGGCCCGCGACCGCTACTTGCCCCACCAGTTCGCCAACCTGGGCGACCGGCTGGTCTACTCCAATGGGGTCATCACCCTGGCGATCGCCTCGTCCATGCTGATCGTCATCTTCGGCGGGCACACCACCCGCCTGATCCCGCTCTACGCGGTGGGGGTGTTCCTGTCCTTCACCCTGTCCCAGACCGGCATGGTGGTGCGCTGGTTCCGCCGGCGGGGGGAGCACTGGCCGCTCAAGGCGGGGATGAACGGCCTGGGCGCGCTCGTCACCGGCACCGTGCTGACTGTGCTGATCGTGACCAAGTTCATCTATGGGGCCTGGATCGTCCTGGCTCTGATCCCCTTGTTCGTCGGCTTCTTCCTTTCGGTGCAGCGTCACTACCGGGCGGTGGCGCAGCAGTTGTCGCTGGAGGCATACGGCAGCCCGCCGCCCGTGCGCCGCCACCGCGTCATCGTCCCCATCGCCGACGTGCACCGGGGCGTCATCGCTGCGCTCAACTACGCCCGTTCCATCTCCGAGGATGTGACCGCCGTGTATGTGGAAACCAACCCCGAGGATACGGAGCGCGTGCTGCGCAAGTGGCGGGCCTGGGGCGATGGCATCCGCCTGGAGGTGCTCCACTCCCCCTACCGCTCCATCCTCGGCCCCCTGGTGGAGTACGTGGATCGGGTGGACGATCCGGATCGCCGCGATCAGGTGGTGACCATTGTCCTGCCCCAGTTCGTCCCGGCCAGGTGGTGGCAGAACTTCCTGCACAACCAGACTGCCCTGCTGATCCGCACGCTCTTCCTCTTCCGGCGGGAAGTGATGGTTACTGACGTGCCGTTCCACCTGCGTTGAGAGGTAACTGCTCACCCTCCCGCAGGTTCAGAAGTGATCGAGCAACGCATCGGAGCGGCCATCGCAGGGCAATTGGGGCTGCCAATTGCCCCCAAGCCTGCGAGAGGGTGAGCATCAGGAGAGTTGGGGAGAGTCTATGTACATTATCATTGTGGGCTGTGGAAGGACCGGAGCACTGCTGGCTTCTTCGCTGACGGACAAGGGCCATCGCGTGACGGTGGTGGACGAGGACAATGCCACGTTCGCCCGTCTGGGGTCCGGCTTCCGCGGGCGGACGGTGCATGGCGTGGGGTTCGATCGGGACGTGCTGCTGCGGGCCGGGATCGAGGAGGCCGATGGCCTGGCGGCGGTGACCAACGATGAGATGGCCAACTTGGTCGTCGCCTACATCGCCCGCCACCATTTCCACGTCCCCCGCGTCGTGGCTCGCCTTTATGAAACCGAGCGCGCCGTGCTGTACGAGCGCCTCGGCGTGGCGGTGGTTTCCGCTGTCTCATGGCGGGTCAGCCGCCTGGAACAGATGCTCTGCGAGTCCGCGCTGCACGTGGCGGACGCCCTGGGCAACGGCGAGGTTGTCGCCGTGAACCTGCGCGTGCCGGACGGATGGGCCGGGCGGCCGCTGGCATCGCTGACTCAACCGGGCCGGGTCATGGCCGTGGCGTTGATCCGCGCCGGAAGCGCTCATCTGGCCGCGCCGGAGCTGTCCCTGCAGCCCGGTGACGTGCTGCGCCTGGCCCTGGCCGCCGAGGCGTTGGAGGATCTGCAGAAGCAGGTGCGCCAGGCAGGAGGGGAGACATGCGCGCTCTGATCATCGGCGGCGGGCAGGTCGGTTCTCACCTCGCCTCCTACTTGCTGGGCGAGGGCTGCCAGGTTCGCTTGGTCGAACAGCGCCCCCATGTCCTGGCCCGCCTGCACCGCGAGCTGCCCACCGAGGCAATCGTGGACGGCGATGGCACGCGGTTGGGAGTGCTGGAGATGGCCGGCATCCGCTCCAGCGATGTGCTGGTGGCCGTGACCGGCGATGACGAGGTCAACCTGGTCTTGGTCATGATCGGTCGTCTCCTCTACAACGTGCCCCGCATCATCGCGCGGGTCAACAATCCCAAGAACGCCTGGCTGTTCACGCCGATGGCCGGCGTGGACGTGGCGCTGAACCAGGCGGAACTGCTCTCGCGGCTGATTGTCGAGCAGATCTCCCTGGGCGATGTGATGACGCTGTTGCGGCTGCGCCAGGGCGAGCTGGCGCTGGTGACGCACCGGCTGTCCGCCGGGTCGCAGGCCGACGGGCGGCGCATTGCCGAACTGAACCTGCCGCCGGGCTGCCTGTTGACAGCGGTGATCCGCGGCACGGATATCCTCATCCCCCACGGGGAGACCGTCCTGCAGGCTGGCGACGAGATCCTCGCCGTAGTGCGCGAGGGGAGCGAGGCGACCTTCCGCGCCCGGTTGAACCATCAGTAGGCGAACATGGCGCGCAGCACTCGCAGCAAGAATCAGAAGGGGAAGCGGCGCAGTTCGTCCAGGAGGCAGGAGCGCCGCCCCCGGCTCAGCCTGGACGCGCAACTGGACATCCTGGGTTACGCTCTGGTGGGCGTCGCCCTGCTGACCCTGCTGGGGCTGCTCTCGGCGCAGCGCGGGGCGCTGCTGGGGCCCTGGGTCGGTCTGCTCAGCCGCACCTTCGGCTGGGGGGTCTACCTGGTGCCCTTCTTCATCGGCGCGGTGGGCCTCTATCTGGTGCTGCGCCGCTTCGGCGAGCGCATCCCCCGCCCCGAACCGGAGCAGGTAGTCGGCGTCTTGCTCCTGTTCATCGCCGTCCTGATCACGGTACACTTCCCGACCGCCTGGATCAGCGGGCTGACTGCCCAGGAGGCGGCGGCAGCCGGCTACGGTGGCGGCTACGTGGGGGCCGGCCTGGGCGCGCTGCTGGTGAACGGCCTGGGCGCAGTGGGGACCGTGTTGGTGCTGGTGTCGCTCTGGGTGCTGGGCGTCTTCTTCACCTTCGGCGTCTCGCCGGCGGAGATGGTGCGTGGGCTGGCCGAACGGCTGCGACGACTGCGGAGGCGGCTGCGCCCGGCCGTGCTCCCGCCGGCGCCCCAGGGCGGCCGGCCAACGACACCCGCCGTCCAGCGTCCACCCGCTGCAACGGTCGAATCGCCGCTCCGCCCCGCCGCGGTCTCCCGCGTCATCGGCGGCCCGCCGTGGCAACTGCCGCCGTTGGACATGATCCTCGAACCGGGCGACGAGCAGGACCTGGATCAGGAGATCCTGCGCCAGCAGGCGCGGATCATCGAAGAGACCCTGGCCAGCCTGGGCGCGCCGGGCAAGGTCAAGGAGATCAACCAAGGGCCGGTGGTGACCCAGTTCGGCGTCGAGCCGCTCTTCATCACCAACCACAAAGGCAGGGAAACGCGGGTCAAGGTGAGCAAGATCGCCAGCCTGGCCGACGACCTGGCCCTGGCCCTCTCGGCCAAGACCATCCGCATCGAGGCGCCGGTGCCGCGCAAGGGGCTGATGGGCATCGAGGTGCC
>DAOTYW010000240.1:0-4586 GCA_034434755.1 Anaerolineae bacterium
GTGCCTACCCGTCTCCCCGCCGAAGCCCTCGCGGAGTGCGGCCGGTAGGCTATCGTTCTCGCCGCAGCAGAACGAGCAGCGCGAACAGCGGCAGGGCCAGCTGCCTGCGCCAGCGCCACGGCTGGTGGATCAGACGGTGCAGCCACTCGAAGCCCAGGCGGCGCACCCAGGCAGGGGCGCGGCGGGCGACGCCGGTGAGGTAGTCGAAGGCGCCGCCCACGCCGATGCCCACTGCCGCCCCGCTGCGGGCCAGGTTGCGCGCCAGCCACAGCTCCTGCGCCGGCGCGCCGTAGGCCACCAGCAGCACGTCGGCGCGGGCCGCCCGCACCCGCCCCACGATCTCGTCCTCCAACTCCGCCGCCGGGCTGCCGGCGTGGGCGCCGCAGACGGCCAGGCCGGGATGGCGGGCGGCCAATATCTCCCCGGCGCGCTCGGCCACGCCGGGGGCGGCGCCGAGCAGGAACAGCCGCCAGCCGTCTCGCGCCGCCCGCGCCGCCAGCCGCTCCACCATGTCCACCCCGGCCACGCGCTCGCGCAGCGGACGGCCCAGGTAGCGGGCGGCCAGGGTGATGCCGACGCCGTCCGGCACACACAGGTCGGTCCGCTCCAGCACGGCGCGGAAGGCCGGGTCGCGCCGCGCCGCCATGACGAACTCCGGGTTGACCGTGGCGATCTGGTGCGTGCCACCCCCGGCCACCCACGCCGCCACCGCGTCGAGCGTCTCGTCGGCGGTCGCGTCGTGGACCGGAATGCCCAGGATACGGACGGTCGCTGGTGCGTTCATCGGCTGCCGTGAGAGGGATTGCCTGCCTGTGGGACAGGCTGAAAGCCTGTCCTACCCACGAGTCCGGCGATGACGTCCAAAACGGTGCGGGCGCAGCGTTCCCAGGAGAAGCGGCGCAGGTTCGTCCGTCCCCGTTCGACCAGGTCGGCGCGCAGCGACGGGTCGCCGGCCAGGCGCGCCAGCGCCGCCGTCAGCGCCGCCGCGTCCGTCGGAGCGACCAGCAAAGCGGAATCGCCGGCCACCTCCGGCAGGCTGGAGGTATTCGCGCAGACGACCGGGCAGTCGCAGGCCTGCGCCTCCAGCACCGGCAGGCCGAAGCCCTCGTAGAGCGAGGGGAAGACGAAGGCCAGCGCCCCACTGAGCAGCGCGGCCTTGTCCGCTTCGGCGACGTAGCCGGGGAAACACACGCGGCCCTCCAACCCCAGGCGGCGCACCGGGTCGAAGAGATCGTGGTAGAGCCAGCCTTTTTGGCCCGCGATCACCAAAGCGGTTTCAGGTTTCAGGGTTTCAGGTTGCAGGGCGGCGAAGGCGGCGATGAGCGTGGCGAGGTTCTTGCGCGGCTGGAGCGTGCCCAGGTAGAGAAAGTAGTCGCCCCGGATGCCGTAGCGGGCCTTCGCGGCGGCGATCGCTGCCGGATCGCGCACCGGGGACAGGCTTTCGTCGCTGCCCGGGTAGGCCACGGTGACCTTCTCCGGCGGCGTGCGATAGCGAGCGACCAGGTCGGCCTTCGTCGCCTGCGAATCGGCCAGCAGGTGGGCGGCGGCGCGGGCGCTCCAGCGGGTGGACAGGTCCAGGTAGAGCCGCTGTCGCAGCGGGTGGGCGCGGGGGAAGTGCAGGTAGCCCAGGTCGTGCACCGTCACGACGCTGCGGCGCGGGTGGATGATCGGCAGGACGTGGGCGGGGACGAAGAGCAGGTCGGGCGGGCGGCGGGCGATCTCCCAGGAGAGACGGACGTGGCTCCACAGGCGCGGGAAGGGGATGACGCGCCGGTCGGCGGCGGCGAAGTCCCCTGCCGGGGGTGGGGCGCGGAAATAGAGACGAAACCGGTGCGGGGTATCCAGGTCGAGCAGCGCCTGGATCAGCCGCCGGGAATAAGTCTCCGTGCCAGTCGGGCGCAGCGAGACGGCCCGGCTGGCGTCGATGCCGACGAGCGCCACGCGGCTATTTGCCCCCCCGCTTGCCGAACGTTCCGCGCAGCAGGAGCAGCAGGCCGACGGCGATGATCGCCACCGGCCAGAGGCGGGTCAACTGCGGGAGCAGGCCAGGCCGCAGGTGGAGGGCCAGCGCCGCGCCGCCGAAACCCAGCCCAACCAGGGCGAGGAAGAGAGCGTCCCAGTCGCGCAGCCCCTGCGCCAGCCAGACGGCCAGGAAGGACAGGCCGGCAATGGCCACGAAGATGGGCCACCACGTCTCGATCGGGAGCATGCCCGGCGTGTCCAGGGTGAAGAGGAATAGGACGAGGCCGGCTAACACCAGGGCGGTGCCCCAGAAGACCTGGCCGGCACTCCGTCGCTCGCGCAGGTAACTCACCCACAGCGTGACGCCGGCGGCGAACGGCAGGATCGGCCAGATGCGCTCCCAGGTCGGCACGGGCAGGCCCATCTGCACGAGCAGAGAGTAGACGCCGACCAGGATAAGGACGAGAGCTAATAGAATGGTCCAACGGCGCATCGTCACCCCCGATAAAAAGACAGGCTTCCCGCCAGGAAAGCCCATCTCAGCAGAGCGACGCAGGCTATTTCTTGGCGCGCCGCTTCCAGCGGGTATCCTTCAACTGCTTTCGATGCTTGTGCTTGGCCATTTTCTTCCGGCGCCACTTTCGATCCGACGGCATAGACTTACCTCCCTTCTGTTCCCAGGTACGATGGTCATATTATACCGCAACAGGGGGACAGCGCAAGTAGCTCGACAATGTTAGATTTCAAATGCCCGGTGACCTCGCCGGGGGCTGAAGCCCCCGGCTCAAAGCCGAAGGGCGCTGAAGCGCCCTCGACAGTCCAGCGGGCTGCTTCTTCAGCCCGCTTCAGCGGGCTTCAGCTTTCAGCCCGGCGCTTGAGCGCCGGGCGCGCCGATGGGTGGCGTAGACGCGCCCGAATCTAACATTGTCGAGGTAGCCATTGACCAGACCTGACAGGTTTTCTGCAACCTGTCAGGTCTACGCGGGTGAGACCGCTGCTAGCGCCCTTCTTCCATGCGCCGCAGCCGCTCCAGGATGACCTGCTCGTAACCGTGGCCCTTGAGTTTGAACCAACCGCCGGCCACGCCGTCGGGCAGGTACTGCTGCTCGACCCAACCGCTGGGCGCATCGTGCGGGTAGCGGTAGCCGCTGTGCTCGCCCATAGTCTCCTGGTAGTGCTCGCGCAGCGGGCCGTGAAAGCGGTCGGACTTATCGCGCAGCGGCAGGGGGACGGGGCCGGCGTCGTGCTGCTGGATCTCGGCCAGCGCCCCCCAGTAGGCGCCGACGGCGTTCGATTTGGGCGCGGTGGCCAGGTAGAGCGTCGCCAGCGCCAGATGATACTGCCCCTCCGGCAGCCCGACCCACTCGAAGGCCTGCGCGCAGGCGCTGACGACCACGACCCCCTGGGGATCGGCCAGGCCGATGTCCTCGGCAGCCAGGATGTAGAGCCGGCGGAGGATGAAGCGTGGGTCCTCGCCGGCAGCAACCATCTTCGCCAGCCAGTAGAGCGCGGCGTCGGGGTCGGAACCGCGCACCGACTTGATGAAGGCGGAGATCGTGTCGTAGTGTTCATCCCCCGCCCGGTCGTACTGTAGCGCCCGCTGCTGGATCGAGTCCTCCGCCACGCTCAAGGTGATCTGTACCAATCCCTCCTCGTCCGGCGGCGTGCTCTCGACGGCCAGTTCGAGGGCGTTGAGCGCCGCCCGCGCATCCCCGCCGGCGACGCGCACCAGGTGGTTCAGCGCCTCGGGCTCGACGGTCAGTTTGCGCCCGCCGTAGCCGCGGTCGGGGTCGCTCAGCGCCTGGCGCAGCAGGGCTGCGATCTCCTCCTCGCCGAGCGGCTTGAACTGGAAGACACGAGAGCGGGAGAGGAGCGGACCGACCACCGCGAAGTAGGGGTTCTCGGTCGTCGCGCCGATGAGGATGATCGTGCCATCCTCGACGTGGGGCAGGAGCGCGTCCTGCTGGGCGCGGTTGAAGCGGTGGATCTCGTCCACTAACAGGATCGTCCGCTGGCCGTGCATGGCAGCGCGTTCCCTGGCCTCCTGCACCACGCGGCGGATGTCGGCCACGCCGGCCATGACCGCGCTGAGGGTCTCGAAGTGGGCGCGGGTTACGTGGGCGATGATCATCGCCAGCGTCGTCTTGCCGCTGCCGGGCGGGCCCCAGAAGATGAACGAGGAGAAGAGGCGATCGGTCTCGATGGCGCGGCGCAGCAGCCGCCCCGCGCCGACGATGTGTTCCTGGCCGACGAACTCGTCCAGGGTGCGCGGGCGCATGCGGGCGGCCAACGGCGCCTCCTGACGCCTCTGCTCCCGACGACTGTGGGTAAATAGATCCATCGGCGACGATTATACACCGTCCGTGGCCGGATGGCGAATGGGATCATCGCCGATCCGATGGGGGCGCGGTGTGGAGACCGCCACAGCGAGGGCAGGGCCGCCAGGGGTGCAAAGGCTTACCGGTGGGGGATCAAATGCACCGCGCTGGCTTTGAACGAAGCCGAGACCTCCATCGCCGGTGCAAGGCCCAGTTCTTGCGCCGAGGCGCGGGTGACCAGCGCCAGCAGCGGAAAGCCGCAGTCCAGCGCCACCCGCACCAGCGCCCCGTGCGGCGCGAGGGCCG
>DAOTYW010000241.1:0-10210 GCA_034434755.1 Anaerolineae bacterium
GGATACAGGCGCGGGAAGCGGTAGGCGAACTGGGTCAGCAGCGTCAGCAATACCCCGATGGCCGTGTTTTCCAGATAGACGGCGTAGAGGCGCGGAGAGGGCGGCAACGCCACGTCCAGAAAGAAGAGCAGCACAACCCCCACGACCGAGGCGAAGAAGAGGGCCAGCAGAGTCAAGTGGGGCGGCCGCTCGTTGCGCCGCTCGGAGACGACCACGCGGACCAGCAGGTAGCCCGCGATGACCAAGGCCAGAATAAGCTGGGTCAGATAACCAATCGAGGCGGGGGTCAGGTATATCTCCATCGCCAGTTCACCTTAACACTCGCTGAACCCGCAGGCGTGGCAGCGGCGACAGCCCTCCTCGCTGACCAGCGCCGCCTGGCCGCACTCGGGGCACAGATCGCCCAGCGGGAGGAGAGACGGCTCCGTCGGCCCCGGCGGTTGCGGGCCGAGCGACGGGTCGTCCAGCCCCAGGTGCTCCATCAGCACCTGGGCGATGCCATCGGGGAGCGATTGCACCCGTCGCGGCCCGAAACCGAGCGGCCGCCCGCCGCCGATGCCCTTCAACTGGCGCGCCACCTGTTGCAGACGCCGGGTGGCCGTCAGCGGCGAGGGGATGCGCAAGAGCAGCGAGATCAGCCGCCCGATCGCCTCCGCCACCGCCGCCGTGTCCGACCCCGCCTTGCCGACGTTGAGAAAGACCTCGAACGGCTCGCCGTCGCCGTTCTGGTTGATGGTGATGTAGGCGGTGCCTAACGGGGTGCCCATGCGGTAGGTACGGCCCTCCAGCGCGTGCGGCCGCGGGCGGATCTCCGGCGAGATGCCCCCTTCCTTCTCCCCGCGGGCGCGACGGGTCTGCCCGGTCTCCAGCACCACCCGCTCCCGCGAACCGCTGACGTAGACGGTCAGTCCCTTGCAGCCCAGTTCCCAGGCCAGGCGGAACGCCCGCGCCACGTCGTCTGGGGTGGCGGTGGGCGGGAAGTTGATCGTCTTGCTGATCGAGGCGTCCACGAACGCCTGCAGAGCGGCCTGCATACGCACGTGCTCCTCGGCGCTGATGTCGCCGGCGACGACGAACGTCCGGCGGATCGCCTCCGGCACCTCCTCCACCCCCTGGCAACTGCCGGTCAGGGCCACCTGACGGACGATGCGTTCGCGGGCCGCCTCGTCCAGCCCGGCCCGCTCCAGGGCGCGGAGGAAGAGCGGGCTGGTGTAGGCCAGCTCCAGGTCACGCCCGTTGTCGTTGACGTGACGGATGTAGGCAAGAGCGAAGACTGGCTCGCAGCCGTACGCTTCGCAACCGGCGATGGTAGCGATGGTGCCGGTGGGAGCGATGGTCGTGGTGGCGGCATTGCGGATGCCGTGTTGACGGATGGACGCAGCCACAGCCTCCCAATCCAGCGGCGGTCGGCCCCACGCTCCCAGGCGCTCGTGAGGGACGAGCGGCTGCGGCGGCGTCCAGAGCCAATCGGTCGGGTCGTAGACGCTGCCGGCGATGGCGGGGAACGGGCCGCGCCGGCGGGCCAGGTCAGCGCTGGCCTGCATGGCGTGGTAGCGGATGAACTCCATCACCTGCGCGGCCAGCTCCTGGGCCTCCTCGCTCCCGTAGCGCACGCCGAACATGAGCAGCAGATCGCCCAGGCCCATGATCCCCAGACCGATGCGGCGGGTGCGCAGGGCGGCCTGGCGGAGCTGCGGCACGGCCGGGACGTAGCCGTTGACCTCGACCACGTCGTCCAGGAAGCGCACCGCCGTCTCGACGGTCTGCTGGAGGGCCGTCCAGTCCACCAGCGGGCGGCCATCGGCAGCGAAACGCACGTGGCGGGCCAGGTTGACCGAGCCCAGGCAACAGTTCTCGTAGGGGAGGAGGAACTGCTCACCGCAGGGGTTGCTGGCTTCGTACTCGCCCAGGTGCGGACAGGGATTGGCGCGGTTGGCCGTGTCCAGGAACAACATACCGGGTTCGCCGTTGTGATGCGCCTGCCTCACGATCTGGTCGAACAGCGCCCGCGCCGGCACTGTCCGCCACACCTTGCCATCCTGCGGATTGACCAGGTCGAGCGGGCCGTCCTCCTCCACTGCGCGCATGAAAGCGTCGGTGACCCCGACGGAGAGGTTGAAGTTGGTGATCGTGCGCTCGTCGCTCTTGCAGGCGATGAACTCCTCAATGTCGGGGTGGTCCACGCGGAGGACGGCCATGTTCGCTCCGCGGCGCGCCCCACCCTGGCTGACGATCTCGGAGGCGGTGTCGAAGACGCGCATGAAACCGACCGGGCCGGTGGCCTGTCCGGCGCTGGAGTGGACCAGCGCCCCCTTGGGTCGCAGACGGGAGAACGAGAAGCCCGTCCCACCGCCGGTCTGCTGGATGAGGGCCATGTCGCGCAGCGTCTGGAAAATGCCATCGGGCTGGCGGCCCATGTCGTCGGCGATGGGGAGGACGAAGCAGGCGGCCAGTTGGGCCAGCGGCGTCCCGGCGCCGGTGAAGGTGGGCGAGTTGGGCATGAAACGCAGGGCGCCGATCAGGTCGAAGAAGGCCCGCTCCGCACCGTCCACGTCCCCGTCCCAGGCCGCCTCGGCGGCAGCGACGTGACGGGCAACGCGGCGGATCAGTCCCTCCACCGTCTCGACCGGCTGGCCGTCGGCTCCCCTGCGCAGATAGCGCCGCCGCAACACCTCCAGCGCGTTGGGCGAAAGTTCGATCTCCATCACCTTACCACCACCTCATCCACCCACTGCTGCGCGACCGCCGCCATCGCCTGCAACCGTTCCCGTGGGTAGGGACGCACAGACGCCAGCGCCGGGTCCAGCGTGCCGACGGGCCGGAACGGCTGCAGCACGTAGCGCGCCGCCCCGGCGATCCAGCGGGCGATCTCCTCCACGTCCTCCACGTCCAGCAGCCCCGGCACGACAGTGGTGCGGAACTCGTAGCGGACACTGCTCTCGCGCAGCAACGCCATGCTCCGCTCCAGGCGGCCCAGGTCGAGATCCGCCCGTCCGGCCAGCCGGGGGTACTTCGCCAGCGGCGCTTTCACGTCCATCGCTACAGCGTCCACCAGCCGCTCCTCCAGCAGCCGGGCCAGCACGTCGGGCTGATAGCCGTTGGTGTCCAGCTTGATGTCCACCCGCTGCGCACGCGCACGGCGCAGGAAGGGCAACAGGTCCGCCTGGATGGTCGGCTCGCCGCCCGTGACCACGATCCCGTCTACCAACCCCGCACGACGGGACAGGAAAGCCCACACGTCATCTTCCGAGACAGGGGGCAGTTCGCCGGGACGCAGCACCAGGTCGGCGTTGTGACACATCGGGCAGCGGAAGTCGCACCCGCCGGTGAAGAGCACCGTGGCAATGTGCTCGGGGTAGTCAATCAGCGACGTGCGCACCCAGCCGCGGAGATCCATGGCGCGCGATCCGTGTTGCGTGTTGCGTATTACGTGGTGCGTGTTGCGTGGTCCGTGGGCCGCGGGCCGTCATCGGGCACACGGAACGTCTTCCGCTCGCGGAACTCCTGCTGTTTGCCCTGATGCCAGTTCTGCACCGGTCGCAGGTAGCCGACGATGCGCGAGTAGACCTCGCAGGGAACCTCCAGATCGGGCTGTGCCTCTGGTTCAGGTTTGGGATCGCTCATCACGCGCTAACCTCCGGGGAGAATGACCAATGTCCAATTTCCAACCTCTACCCTCCAAACCTCTTCCCCACCGAGAACGCCTGGCCCACGCCGGGGCCGATGGCAAAGTAGGCAGCGTTATCGGGGGCGTAGAGGATCGGGCGGACTTTCTCGATGTCCAGCACGTCCTTCTCCCCCACCACGGATTCGTCCGCCTGGATGCCGACGATCTCGCCGATGAACTGAGTGTGGAGGCCGATCTCGACGGTCTGGAGCAGGCGGCATTCGAGGGCGAGGGGGAACTCCTGGATGATCGGCGCGTCTACCCGCTCGCTCCTCACCGGCGTCAGGCCGGTGGCGGCGAACTTGTCCACGTGGCGCCCGGAGACGATGCCGAAGAAGTCGGCCTCGGCGGTGTAGCGCTCGGAGGGGACGTTGACAGTGAACGCGCCGCGGGCGACGATGTTGCCGTGGGAGTAGGTGGCCTTGCGCAGGGAGACGGCGACACAGGGTGGGCGGGAGCAGCAGATGCCGCCCCAGGCCACGGTCGCGCCGTTTGGGCGGCCCGCCGCGTCGTACGTGCCCACGACGAAGACCGGGGTGGGGTAGACAACCGGTTTCGGTGCGATGGATTTCTTCATCCTTTCCTCCTTCCCCAGCGCGCCAGCTCCTCCCGCGTGTGCGGGTAGGGGCAGGTGGGGTGCTCGCCGGGGATGTAGCCATGCACCGGACAGACGCTGAAGGTCGGCGTGAGAGTGTAGTAGGGCAGGTGGAAGTTCTCGGCGACGGTGCGCACTAGCCGGCGGGCCTGCCGCCAGTCGCTCAACTGCTCGCCCAGGAAGATGTGCAGCACCGTCCCGCCGGTGTAGAGCGTCTGCAGCTCGTCCTGGTGCTCCAACACTGCGAACAGATCGTCCGAGTAGGAGACCGGCAGATGGGTGGAATTGGTGTAGTAGGGCGTCTCCGGCGTGCCGGCGGTGACGATGTCGGGGAAGCGTTCCTTGTCGGCGCGGGCCAGACGGAAGGAGGCCCCTTCGGCAGGGGTCGCTTCCAGGTTGTAGAGATGCCCGCTCTCCTCCTGGAAACGGCCCACGACCTGGCGCATGAACCGCAGCGTCCGCACGGCGAACGCCTTCCCGTCCGGATGGGCAATGCCCACGCCCAGCAGGTTGCGCGAGGCCTCGTCCATGCCGATCAGGCCGATGGTGGAGAAGTGATTGCTCCAGTAATGGCCGAAGCGCTGCTGGATTCCCCGCAGGTAGTGGAGGCTGTAGGGATAGAGGCCGCGTTCGGTCAGGTGCTCCAGGACCTCGCGCTTGATCTCCAGGCTGGTGCGGGCCACCTCCATCAGCCGTTCCAGGCGGGCCTGGAAATCGGCCTCGTTGCGGGCCAGGTAGCCCAGACGCGGCATGTTGATCGTCGCCACGCCGACCGAACCGGTGAGCGGGGCGGCGGCGAACAGCCCGCCCATGCGCCGACGCAGCTCACGGTTGTCCAGCCGCAGGCGGCAGCACATCGAACGGGCATCGGTGGGGTCCATATCGCTGTTGATGAAGTTGCCCCAATAGGGGATGCCGTAGCGCGCCGTCATCGCCCACACCGCGTCCAGGTGCGGATTCTCCCAGTCGAAATCGCGGGTGACGTTGTAGGTCGGGATCGGGAAGGTGAAGACCCGCCCGCGGGCGTCCCCCTCCAGCATCACCTCGGCGAAGGCGCAGTTGAGCATGTCCATCTCGCCCTGGAAGTCGCCGTAGGTGGCACCCTGCGCTTCCCCGCCGATCACGACCGGCTGATCGCGCAGTGTAGCCGGCGGGGTGAGGTCCATGGTCAGATTGGTGAAGGGCGTCTGGAAGCCCACCCGCGTGGGGACGTTGATATTGAAGACGAACTCCTGCAACGCCTGCTTCGTCTGCGCGTAGCTCAGCCCGTCGTGGCGGATGAAGGGAGCCAGCAGGGTATCGAAGTTGGAAACTGCCACCGCGCCGGCGGACTCGCCCTGAACAGTGTAGAAGAAATTGACCAGTTGTCCCAGGGCAGTGCGCAGATGACGGGCTGGCTTGCTCTCGACCTTGGCGGGCACCCCCCCGAAGCCCTGCCACAGCAGGTCCTGTAAGTCCCAGCCGCAGCAATAGACCGACAGCATCCCCAGGTCGTGCAGGTGCAGGTCGCCCGCGACGTGCGCCTCCTGCACATCGGGCGGGTAGATGCGGCGCAGCCAGTAGCGGGCGGCGATGGAGGAGGAGAGGTAGGAGTTGAGCCCCTGCAGGGAGTAGCTCATGTTGCTGTTCTCGTTGACCCGCCAGTCGGCGCGGCGCAGGTAATCCTCCACCAGCTTCTCGGCATCCAGCAGCGTCTGCCGATCCTTGCGCGCCTCGGCCTGTCGTTGGCGGGCCAGGATATAGGCTTTGGCCACCGCCGGCTGGCCGGATTTGATCAGCACCTCCTCGACGACGTCCTCCACCATCTCGACCGAGAGGTCGTGGCCGTTCTGGCCGCAACGCTGTTCCAGGATACCGACGGCAGCCCAGGAGAGTGTCTCGGCCCACAGCCGCCCCTGCCCGTTTCCCGCCGCCTGAGCCGCAGCGTAAATGCCATTCTCGATCTGCTGACGGTCGAACGGCACAGCCGTCCCATCTTGTTTGATGACACGTTCCAGACTCATACAGGCCTCGGGGGATATGGATGCGAGACGCGAATGTCCTACTCGTTCTCCAGCAAGCGGTTGATCTCCGTCCGCACCGCTTCCAGGTCATCCAGGCCCAGGTAGACGATAGCGTAGCGGATGTAGGAAACGGGGTCGAGCTCGCGCAGCTCGGCGATGACCAGGTCGCCGATCATGCGGCTGGGCACCTCGGCCCGCCCGGTGCTGCGGATGCGCTCCTCGACGCGATCCACCAGCCGTTCCAGGTTGCCGGCCGAGACCGGGCGTCGGGCACAGGCGATGCGCAGGCCCGCCAGCAGTTTCTCGCGGCTGAACTCCTCACGCCGGCCATCCCGCTTGATGACCAGCGGCGTGGTCAAGATCGCCCGCTCCAGAGTCGTGAAACGCGCCTGACAGGCCCGACATTCCCGCCGCCGACGAATCCCCCGCGCATCGTGGTCGGTGGCGACAACCTGAGTGTGGCCGTCACCGCAGTAGGGACACTTCATCACCCGCTCCTTTCGCCAGGGGGTGTAGAGAAAACACCAGATGTGGGGGTTTAGTAGACCAAAACCCCTACATCTGGGAGTTTGATGCTGATTATACCATGTCCCGCTGCAATCGGCAAGGCGGAAGGAGGGAGGATAGCTTAAAATTCGGTGACGGTTGGGTGACAGTCACACTCCCGCAGGTGCGGGAAGGTGAGCAGTTGAGATAAGCCCTCACCCCTCCCCCTACCCCCGCCCCTCTCCCGCCAGGCGGGAGAGGGGCGGGGGCCAGGGGGTGGGGTGAGGGGCCAGCTCACCGGCCACGCCAGCAGCAGGCCGGGTAAAGGGTAAGCATTCCGCCCAGTTAGCTGCGGCTGCGGCGCAGGAAAGCCGGGATCTCCAGGTCGTCGCGGTCGAAGGCGGGCAGCGGGCGTTCGACCGCCTCGCGCACCGGTCGCTGCGTCGCCCGCGGGCGCACCGGCCCGCCGTCGAAACCGGTGGCGATGACGGTGATGCGCACCTCGTCCTGCATGGACTCGTCAATCACCGCGCCGAAGATCAGGTTGACGTCGGGATGCGCGGTCTCCTTGATAATTGAGGCCGCCTCGTTGACCTCGTAGAGGCTGAGGTCCGCCCCGCCGGTGACGTTGAACAGGATACCGCGCGCGCCGTCAATGGTGATATCCAGCAGCCGGCTGGAGATAGCCTGCTGCGCCGCCTCCACCGCCCGGTTGTCGCCGCTGCCCCGGCCCACTGCCATCAACGCCGCCCCACCCTCCGACATCACCGTCCGCACGTCGGCGAAGTCCAGGTTGATCAAGCCCGGCACGGTGATCAGTTCGGAGATGCCTTGGATGCCCTGGCGCAGCACGTCGTCGGCCATGCGGAAGGCGTTCTGCAGGGTGACCCGCTTCTCGACGATCTCCAATAGTCGGTCGTTGGGAATGACGATCAGCGTGTCCACCTGCTCCTTCAGCGCCTCGATACCGGCGATAGCCGCGTCGGTGCGCTTCTTCCCCTCGAACGAGAAAGGTCGGGTGACGACGCCGATGGTCAGCGCATCCATTTCACGGGCGATACGGGCGACCACCGGAGCGGCGCCGGTGCCCGTTCCCCCGCCCATGCCGGCGGTGATGAAGACCATGTCGGAGCCCTGCAGCACCTCGTAGAGCTCGTCCGTGGACTCCTCGGCGGCCTTGCGGCCCAGTTCGGGATTGCCCCCCACCCCCAGGCCGCGCGTCAGCTTATCGCCGATGCGCACCCGCTTGGGGGCGTTGGAGAGCAGGAGCGCCTGGGCGTCGGTGTTGACGACGATGAACTCGACCCCGGTGATGCCTTCCTCGATCATCCGGTTGACGGCGTTGCTTCCGCCGCCGCCCACTCCGACGACGCGGATCTGGGCAAAGTTCTCGACCTGTGGTGCCTTTTGCATCTGATCCCTCCTCGCTTCCTGATTCCTGTTCATCCGGGCAGCAACGCCCGCAGCCAGTGGAGCAGCCGCCTGCCGGCTGACGGGCCGACCTTCGGCAGCGGCCGGCGCGTGTCGGCCATACCGCCGTAACCGACCAGCCCGGCAGCGACCGCGTAGGCCGGGCCGTTGATCCGATCCACCAATCCCGCCAATCCCCTCGGCGCGCCGATGCGCACCGGCAACCCCAACACATCCCGCGCGATGGTCTGAATGCCGGGCAACTGCGCCGTCCCGCCGCAGAGGACCACCCCCGCCGGCAGCAGGCCATCGTAGCCGGAACGTTTGATCTCCTGGGTGACCAGCCCCAGGATCTCCTCGACCCGCGCCTCGATGATCTCGGCCAGCTTCCAGCGGGCCAGCGTCTGCGGGCTACTCTCGCCGAACGGCTCCGCCGGGAAGCGCTCCTCCTGACCCACCTGGGCCGGCAAGGCGTGGCCGTAGCGCACCTTGACCATCTCCGCGGCATCCATCGGCAGGCGCAGGCCGATGGCAATGTCGTTGGTGATGTACTCGCCGCCGATCTCCAGCGTCGCCGTGTGCCAGACGCTCCCCTCGATGAAGATGGCAATGCCGGTTGTGCCTCCGCCGATGTCCACCAACACCACGCCCATCTCACGTTCGTTCTCCGCCAGCGCCGCGTCGCCGGCGGCCAGGGTGGTCAGCACGGTCTCATCCACCTGCACCCCGGCGCCGGAAACGCACTTGACCAGGTTCTGGATCGCGCTGGTCAGGCCGGTGACGACGTGTGCCTCGACCTCCAGCCGGAAGCCGTGCATCCCCAACGGATCCTGGACCCCGTCCTGCCCGTCCACCACGTAGGCGCGCGGGATGACGTGCACCAGCTCGCGGCTGTAGGGAATGGCGACCGCGCCAGCGGCGTCCAACACGCGGTCAATATCCTCGACAGTGATCCCCTGCTCGCGGCGGGAGATCGCCACCACGCCACGGCTGTTCAGCGAGGAGACATGGCTGCCGTTCAGGCTGACATAGGCCCGCTCGATCCGGTAGCCCGACGTCCGTTCCGCCTCCTCGACCGAGGCCGCGATGGCGGCGGTTGCCTCGGCGACGTTGGTGACCACGCCTTTGCGCACGCCGCGCGTCGGCGCCACCCCCACGCCGACGATCCGCAGGTCGCCCTCGTCACGCCACTCGCCAACCAGCGTGCAGACCTTGCTGGAACCCACGTCTATACCCACGATCGTTCTTTCCACGGCGCTACCTCACGCTTCACGCTTCACGCTTCACGTTTCACGCTTCACGCGCCATCTTCTCCACTTCCGGCAGAATATCATCCGGCAGGGGGACGATGCCGCCCATGCGCCCGTAGAAACGGACCGGGCAGCGGCCCTCGACGGCCAGCCGCACGTCCTCCAGCATCTGGCCGGCGTTCATCTCCACGACCAGCATGCTGCGCGCCCGTCCGGCCAGTTCAGCGATGCGGGCGCTGGGGAAGGGCCAGAGGGTGATCGGGCGCAGCAGCCCTACCTTGAGCCCTTGCGCGCGGGCCTCGCGCACCACCGTCTGACAGATGCGCCCGACCGTGCCGAAGGCGACCAGCAGGAGATCGGCATCCCCGGTAGCGTACTCCTTCCAGCGCACCTCGTTGGCGGCGATCTCGCGCAGCTTGGCCTGCAGGCGCAGATTGACCTGTTCCAGCACCTCCTCGACCAGGTAGAGGGAGGTGATGATATTGGGCGCGCGTCCCTTGGCCCCGGTGAGCGCCCAGGATGCGCGTTCTTCGGGCGGGCGCAGCGGGCGCATCGGCGGCATCTCCGCCGGCTCCATCATCTGTCCCAGCGAGCCGTCGGCGATGACCATGGCGATGGTGCGGTACTTCTCGGCCAGGTCGAAGGCCATGTAGGTCAGGTCAACGGCCTCCTGGACGTTGGCGGGGGCCAGGACGATGGGGTGGAAGTCGCCGTGCCCGGCCATCTTCACCGCCTGGAAGTAGTCGCCCTGCGAGGGAGCGACGTTGCCCAGGCCCGGCCCGCCGCGCATGATGTTGCC
>DAOTYW010000242.1:0-5018 GCA_034434755.1 Anaerolineae bacterium
GGGTCCGTGGCCCGTCGAGGTCACGAGCGGCGGAGGTGCTCGACCGGTCTTTCCCCCGCGCCTGGGATGGCCGGTTGGCGTACATTCTCTCGTGGATCGCCAGCCCACCTTTTGTCTTAGCGGTTGCTCTGGGTGTGGTGGCAGGTGAGCAGGCTACGCCCGGCGCCTGGGCTTGGACCGGTCTCTATGTCGCCCTGGGCGTCGTGGCCCCGGTCATCTATCTGATCTGGTTGGCGAGCACCGGGCGGGTTACCGATCTCGATGTCCAACTGCGCTGCCAGAGGTCCCGCCCGCTGCTGTTCACGCTCACCTGTGGCGCATTGGCCGTGGCGGTTGCCGTGCTGGGTGGCGCGCCGCCCGTGCTGACGGCGCTGGAGATTGCGCTGGGATTGGAGACCGTTCTGCTTTTTGGCATCACATTGCGCTGGAAGATCAGCGTCCACTGTGCGGCCGCGGCCAGCGCTGCGACCGTGATTTGGGCGCTGGCCGGAGTGTCGTGGCCCTTGCTGATCGGCGTGCCGCTTGTTGCCTGGTCGCGCGTCCGCCTGCGTCGCCATACGATTGCCCAAACGATCGCTGGCGCGCTGCTCGGAATGGTCAGCACGTGGTTAGCTCTGATGTTGGTGGGTGGGAGGTAGATCAGCAATGCGCGTGGCGATTTTCAGCGAGACGTTCTTGCCGAAGTTGGATGGGGTGGCCAACACCCTCTGTTACTTGCTCGATCATCTGGCCGATCGCGGGCATAGTAGCCTGATGTTTGCTCCTCGCGGTGTGATTGCCCACTATGCTTCCACACCCATTGTGCGCTTGTCCGGCTTCGACTTTCCCCTCTATCCCGGTCTGCGTTTGGTGCCACCGGTGTTTGATGTACGGCGGCAATTAGCCGACTTCCGGCCGGACGTGGTTCATCTGGTCAATCCCGTCTCGCTCGGCCTGGTCGGATTACGCGCTGCCCGTTCCCTCGGCCTGCCGGTAGTGATGTCCTACCATACTGATCTGCCAGGCTATACTGCGCACTACGGAGTGGGCCTGCTGCGCGATGTAGCGTGGGCGTATTTCCGCTGGCTGCATAACCAGGCCGATCTGAACCTGTGCCCTTCGCACTTCACGCGGCGAGAACTGGAGGCGCAGGGCTTCGAACGGATCAAGGTATGGACGCACGGGGTAGACACGGTGCGTTTTCACCCGCGTCACCGCTGCGCCGAATGGCGCAACCGGTTGACCGACGGCCATCCGGAAGCGTTGTTGCTGTTGTACGTGGGCCGGTTGGCCGTCGAGAAGCGGGTGGACTGGTTGGGAGCGGTGCTCGAGGCGTTGCCCGAGGCGCGGCTGGCGATCGTGGGGAATGGCCCGCAACGGCAGGCGCTGGAGCGCTCGTTCCTCGACGCGCCGGTGGTGTTCACCGGCTACTTGCGCGGCGATGACCTGTCGCGAGCCTACGCCGCGGGCGATATCTTCGTCTTCCCGTCGGCCAACGAGACTTTCGGCAACGTGGTATTGGAGGCGATGGCCTCGGGGTTAGCTGTGGTGGCGCCGCGGTCGGGTGGGCCGGTGGACCTGGTACGCGATGGGGAGACCGGTTACCTGTTCGAATCGGACGATCAAGGCGATATGGTGAAGCGGGTGCTGGAGTGTGTGCAGGATACGGAGCGGATGCGGTGGATGGGCCGTATGGCGCGCGCCTTCGCGGAAACGCAGCGGTGGGACGTCATTCTGGACGGGGTCATCGAGGAGTACAGCAGCCTGGTCGCCCGACATCGGATGGTCCAACGGGGTCCGTGGTCCTTCGCTCCCCCGCCGGTCGGCCTGGGCCCGCGCCAGCGGAGCTTCGACCGACCCGGCTAGGGCCGCCCGGCGCATCGTGGCTTGTGGTCTGTGCCCCGCCGGCTGGGCGATGCTGGGAAGAAAGCATCAGCTCAGGGCCAGCAGGTTGCGCGGCGGCGTCAACAGTTCGCGTCGGAAGGTGGGCCCATTCCTCTCGGCGAACCAGCGCACGGGCACGATCTCGCCGCTGGCGATCTCGATGCCGGTGATGACGCCGGGGTGGATGCAGCTACCCGTGTTGAAGTAGAGCGGCGCGCCCTCCGCCGGCCAGTGCAGCTTGTGTGTGTGTCCACAGATCAGGGCCTGCCCGTGTCGCTGCGTCCAGTCGCGCAGCCGTTGCTCGATCTTGGCGCTGTCGGCGATCAGCGGTTCGGGGTTCAGGCCGAGTAACTGTATCTTGCGCCCGATATTGCGCACGATGAAGCGGCTCTGTGCGCTCAGTCGGTCGGATTGGAAGTCGGCCTGGTGACCGTGGAGGACGAGGATCTGCAGGCCGGAGCGCGCGTGGCGCAGGATCAGGCTCTCGCGAGCGATCAGCCCGTCCTTTTCCACCTGTGGGACCTTCCTGCCGGCAATGTCATGGTTGCCGAACAGCAAGTGCAACCGGCCCTGCTGATGGAAACGACGCAGTTGATCGAATACTTTGCCATGCTCTCGCTGCACGTCGCTGAAGCGGCGGTTTTTCCATAGCTCGTCGCCATCGCCGACTTCGATGTAGGTGTACCCCTCGTGGTAGTAATAGTCCAGCGCCTGGAGGTACAGGACCTCGTTGGCGGCGAAGGCGTCAGCCCGGCTGTTGTCTCCCCGGTGACAGTCACTCATGAGCACGATGCGCGAGCGGTGGTCGAACGGGACGACGGGCGTTCGCTCAAAGACTTCGCTCAGGCGGCGATGGGCATAGCCGCGCCAGGGATCGGCCGTGCGTGGCCGATCACCCATGATGGGCCCACCCATTGAGGTTTTCTTGACTACAGAGATCACGGTTTCCATACTCCCCTTGCGGATACTTGCCACCCGGCGCGAAGAACGCGCAGGAACCTCGACATCGTCAGAGTCGAACGCGCCTACTGTGGCATGATCAGTGTACAGGCTGAGTGTTAAGCCTGCTTTGGTTGCTCTTTATCGTTTGGTTAAGGGGAGGTGGCAGCAAGGGTAAAGGGCCGATTCGCCGCATCCTCGCTGGGGGGCTGCTCACTGTGCACTTGCTCTCGCCCCCTAACTCGTGTATCATAGACCTGGAGGTGGTGCGATGAAGGGACTCCTCTGGGCCGTGCTGGTGGCGGTGCTCCTGGCCGGGGCGGGGACGGCACTGGCCGCTGATTCTTCCCCCGATGCGCTTCTCGCCGACGACCTCGAACTGGCCCGTCGGTATGCACCGGTGTTATACTTCCACCCCGACGAGCTTTTCCGTCCCCAGCCGGCCGAGGTGATTGTCCACCAGGCGCGGCTGCGCCAGAATCGCCGCCTGTGGTTCGACGTGAACGTCCTGCTGCGGCTTGATGTACCTGACCTGCTCGACCTGCCCACGGACGATCACTATTTCCTCGACGTGTGGTTCGGCGACGAGGGCAGTTCATCGGGTGGCAACTATACCGCCCAGCGCGCCTACTACCAGGCACTGCTCAGCCCCGAGGCCGGCGGCCCGCCGATTGCGATCTATGCCCACGTCGTGCGCGACGAGGACCCGCAGCATATCGCCATCCAGTACTGGATGCTCTATTTCTACAACGACTGGTTCAACAAGCACGAGGGCGACTGGGAGATGGCCGAGGTGATCCTGTCGGCGGGGGGCGAGCCGGAGTGGCTGATCCTCAGTCAGCATCACGGCGGCACGCGCCGGCCCTGGTCACAGGTGCGGGTGGAGGAAGTCACCCACCCGGCCGTCTACGTCGCCCGCGGCTCGCACGCCAATTACTTCGTCGGCGATGAGGTGTACCTGCAGGGGCAGACGGTCGGCGGCGTGCAGATCGAGATGGCCGACCGCGTCGGCACCTCTGGGCGGACGCTCCCCCAGGTGATCCTGATCCCCGACCGCGCGGATGTGGAGGCCGATCCGATGGCCTGGCCGGAGGCCTCCTGGTTGCCGTACCGGGGCCGCTGGGGACAGACGGCCTTGCAGGGCGATCTGGGCGGGCCGCTGGGCCCGGCGGACAAGGGCGCGCAGTGGGAGACCCCGGTTGCCTGGGGGCTGGCCCAACCGCTGGATACCGACGTCTGGTACGGCAACCGCCTGCGGGTGGAGGTGGTGGACGCCGCGCCTGACCAGGCCCAGGTGCGACTGACGGACATCGCCGGCGCGCCGCTGCCCGCTGCCGAGGAGCTGGGCAGCCTGGCGATCCTGCACGCTGAACCGCCGGCGGCGGGGGCGCGGGCTACCGTCTGTACAGCGCCGGATACGCGCCGGGACCTGGTCGCGGTCTGGCCCGCTGCGGCTGTCGGACGGGTGACGCGGATGCGCTTCGATCAGGTGCTGTTTGGCGAGTCGGGTTGTGTCGTGCTGGAGTTCGGTTCGGACGGCACGGCTAACCTGCTCACCCGCTGCATCGCGGGCGAAGGAAGATCGGTGAGCGGTTGCCTGTCCTCGCAGTGGCCGTCGCAGATCAAGATCGCCGGGGCGCGCTGGGACGCACCGGACGTGGTCTGGATCGGCGGTGTGCTGCCGGCGGGGCAGATCGGCCTGGGCGTGCTGGTAGCGGTGTTGGGCACCGTACTACCGTCGTCTCTCTATATCGGTGCGCTCTACTGGGTGGACCGCTACGAGAAGGAGCCGACGCGGTTGCTGGCGGCGGCGTTCGTCTGGGGCGCCCTGCCGGCGCTGCTTGTCGTCACGGCAGCAGAGGTCTTCTTCCGCCTGCCGCTCGACCTGCTGGGCTACCATACCCTGGAGGCGGTGCGCCTGGGCCTGTTCGCCCCGCTGTTGGAGGAGGCGATCAAGGGCGCGGCGGTGCTGATGATCTACCTGCACTGGCGACGGGAGTTCGATGACGCGCTCGATGGCGTCATCTACGGAGCGATGGTTGGCTTCGGTTTCGCGATGACGAGCAACCTGGTGCGTTACCTGGGCAATTTCGCCCTCTGGGGCTTCGCTGGGTTGAGCGCAGCGGCCTTTGTCGAGGGTTCGATCTACGCGACGAACCAGGCGGTCTATACGGCGATCTTCGGCGCGGGGCTGGGGGTGGCTCGCCTGGCCCGCC
>DAOTYW010000243.1:0-8458 GCA_034434755.1 Anaerolineae bacterium
CTCTCCTGGGTCGCGCGGCGGGCCGGCGGCCCGCCCTACGGCGCGATGTGTCGCGGCTTTACCCCACCGCGTCCGACCGGGCGGGATGGACGGGCAGCCGGACGATGAAGGTCGCCCCCTGGCCGGGTTGGCTGGAGACATCAATGCTGCCGCCGTGTCGTTCGACGATGCCGTAACTGATCGCCAGGCCCAGTCCGGTGCCGCTGGGCTTGGTGGTGTAGAACGGCTCGAAGATACTGGCGAGCTGCTCCGGCGACAGCCCCTTGCCGGTATCGCGGAAGGCCACCAGCACCCATTCGCGGTCCTCCGTCAGCAGCGTCCCGACGCGCAGATCGCCCCCCTCCGGCATCGCCTCGATGGCGTTGATGATGATGTTCAGGAAGACCTGGGCCAATTGGTCGGGGACGGCGGAAATGGTGGGCAGGTCGTCGGCCAGACGGATGTGGGTGCGGATATGACTGTGCTGCAGGCGCTTCTCGGCGATCGCCAACGCGCTTTGCAGCACCTGGTTGACGTCTACCGGCAGCAGGCTGCCCTTCGATGGTCGGTAGAAGTCGAGCATGCGCTGGACGATCTCGATCAGCCGGACGACCTCTTCCTGGGCCAGACGCAGGTACGCGTGGCGCTTTTCCTCGGCCAACTGTTCGAGCTGGGCCAGGTGGAGGCTGTTGTGGATAGCCTGGAGGGGGTTGTTGATCTCGTGGGCCAGCGAGGCAGCCAGGCGACCGATAGCGGCCATCTTCTCGGCCTGGATCAATTGGGCCTGTGAGCGTTCCAGTTCGTGGGCGAAGTCGGTCAGTTCGGCGTAGAGCTGCGCGTTCTCCACCGCCACGGCCACCGACCCGGCCATCGTCTGCAGCAGGTCGAGGTCGGCGCCGGTGAAGGCCCCTTCGCGCCGGTTGAGCAGGGCGATGGCGCCGATGATCCGGTCGCGGACGATGAGCGGCACACAGAGCACGGCGCGGGCGATGAAGCCGCTCCCGCCGTCCATATCGGGGAGGAACAGCGGATCGGCGGTGACGTCGTTGGTCATGTAGGGCTGGCCGGTGGCGACGACGTGGCCGATGATCCCCTCGCCGGGCCGTAGCGTCCGCCCGGTGATCCAGCCATGCTCCGGGCTGAGCGTCTTGCGGAAGACCAGGTCGCCCGTCTCCTCGTCCACCAGCACCAGCGAACCGGCCTCGACGCGCAGGATGCGCTGGATGCCCTGCATCGTTGCCACCAGCACCTCGTCCAGGTCGAGGCTGGAGATGATCGCCCGGCTGATCTCGTTGAGGGCCGCCAGCTCGCGGTTGCGTTCGCGCAGCGCCTGTTCGGTGCGCCGGATGCGCATCATCGCCTGGACGCGGGCGAGCAGTTCGCGTGGGTCGAAGGGCTTGGTCAGGTAGTCGTCCGCCCCCATGCCCAACCCCATCGTCTTGTCGGCCACCGAGGACAACGCTGTGGAGACCAGGATGGAGGTGTGGGCCAGTTCCGGGTCAGCCTTGGTCTGGGTGATGACCTGGTAGCCGTCCATGCCGGGCATCATGATGTCCAGGATCAACACGTCCACCGGCTGGCCGCTGCGGTTCTGCGCGCGCAGTATCGCCAGCGTTTCCTCGCCAGACCGGGCCTCCAGCACCCGGCACTGGCCGAACTGGAGCACGTCCCGGATGAGGGCGATGATCCGTGGGTCGTCATCGGCGACCAGGATGATGGGTGTGGTCTCTTGTGCGTCAGCCATTTCCACCCTGGATGGGCACCGTGTCAGGCCGGATGCTGGCGTGCCAGCGCAGCGGACGGCAGGCAGTTCCCCCGGCGTGATTATACGGCATTTGAGACAATAGACAAGCAGCGATTGCCCTTTCCCCTGCACGGCCATGGTCGGAGGCCGGACCGAGCCGGGCGGCAGTGCTGCCCAGGCCGACTACCCTGATTGTCGAAACTGTGCTATAGTTGACCACAGAACGACCATCTGGAGGGGGTCTGCCTTGGCAGGGGAACGCATTCTGGTCGTGGACGACAGTCTGGAGATCCAGGAGATCATCCGGGGCCTGATCCTGGAACCGGCGGGCTATCGCGTCTTGACTGCCAGCGAGGGGCCGGAAGGGCTGCGGCTGGCGCTCGAAGAACAGCCCGATTTGATCATCCTCGACGAGCAACTGCCGGGACTGACCGGCCTGGGCATCCTGCGCGCCCTCCGGGAGCAAGGCTGCCAGACACCGGTCATTTTCATGTCGGCCCACGGTTCCGAAAACCTGGTCGTGCAGGCCTTCCGCCTGGGTGTGCATGACTACGTCATCAAGCCGTTCGAGCCGCAGGAAATGGCGCGGTCGGTCGAGCACGTGGCCAACGAGATCCGCCTGCGCCAGGAACGCGACCAGTTGCTCGTCCATCTCCGGGCGGTCAATCAGCAGCTCCAACAACAGGTGCAGGAGCTCAACACGCTCTATTCCATCGGGCAATCGGTGACCTCGCAGTTGGACCTGCGCACGGTCCTGACGCGGGTGGTGGAGGCCGCTGTCTTCCTGACGCGGGCGGAGGAAGGGTTGCTGCTGTTGCGGGAGTCGGATAGCGGCGACCTGGTGTTGCGGGCGGCCAAGAACATTGACGAGAAGCAGGCCCGCGGGCTGCGCGTTCGGGTGGAGGATTCCCTGGCCGGCCAGGTGATGCGGAGCGGGGAAGCGGCGCTGGTCGTCAGCGGCCAGGCCAAGGTCGCCACCGGTTACCTGGTACAGTCGTTGATCTACGCCCCCTTGCGCACTCCCGAACATGGCGTCCTCGGCATCCTCGGCGTGGCTAACCGCGAGACCGAACGGGCCTTCACGACCCACGACGTGCGCCTGCTGTGCGCCCTGGCGAACTACGCGGCGGTGGCCCTCGACAACGCCCGCCTCTACGAGCAGACCGAGGCGGAGCGCCGCAAGCTGGAAGCAGTGCTGCGCGAGACGGACGAAGCGGTGATCATCCTCGACCCGCAGATGAATGTCCTGCTCTGCAACGCTGCTGCCAGTGTGGCCCTCGAACTGCCGGTGGATGTGATCGGACGCCCGCTGAACGATCTGGTCGCCCCGCTGTCGTTGCGCGACCTGCTGGAGGCTGGTCAGCGGACCAACCGGACGCTGCACGCCGAGGTCACGGTGCGCGGCGGACGGGTCTACAACGCCCAACTCAATCCGGTGACCGGGGTCGGGTACGCCCTGATGATGCAGGACATCACGCATCTGAAGGAACTGGACCGCATCAAGTCGGAGTTCGTTTCCATCGTCTCTCACGATCTGCGCACGCCGCTGACGACGATCCGTGGCTACGTGGACCTGCTGGGACGGGTGGGACCGTTGAACGACCAGCAGCAGGTGTTCGTGCAGCGGGTCGGGCGCAGCGTCACCCACATCACCGAGCTGATCAGCAACCTGCTCGACCTGGGGCGCATCGAGGCGGGCTACGATCTGGCGATGGAGCCGTTGCACCTGGAGCGGATCGTGGACGCCGTGGTGGACGAGTTCCGGCCCCGCGCCGAGGCGAAGCGACAGGAGCTGCGTTGGGAGCTCAAGCCGCTTCCGCTGATCCGTGGCAACCCGCAGCGGCTGCGGCAGGCGGTGGCGAACCTGCTCAGCAACGCAATCAAGTTCACCGGCGAAGGGGGCTGGGTGGCGGTGGATGTCGCCGAGAACGAGGAGCACGTCGTTGTCCGCGTGGCCGACAACGGCGTGGGCATCCCGCTGGCCGATCAGCCCTACATCTTCGAGCGTTTCCACCGCGTGGAGCGGGAGGGAGGCGAGGAGATCGAGGGGACGGGGCTGGGATTGGCGATCGTCCGCTCGGTGATTGACAAGCACCACGGCCGCATCTGGGTCGAGAGCCGGCCGGGGGAGGGGTCCGTCTTTACGTTTGTTCTACCGACGATGGAGTAGAGGGTGGGCACGGAGACCCGCCTCTACGGGAGGACGCGGATGGAGATGGGGGCGCTCGAAAGCGAGCGCCCTTCGCGATCCACCCCTCGCGCCTGAAAGGTGTGCTCGCCGGCGCTCAACGGCCAGAGGGCTTCGAACGGGGCAGCCGTGAGCGTCGCCAGGGGCTGCCCGTCCACGAGCAGCGTCACCTCGGCCACCGTCACGCCGTCGGCGGGGCGGACGGCGACGCGGATGGACTGGTAGGCGGCGGGCACCACGGGCGACAGCCGGTAGACGGTGCCGTTGTCCGGCGCGGTGATGACCAGCCCTTCCCCTACATCCCCCGTCCCTGCTCCGCTCGCAGCGGGCGCGCCGGGCAACAGCGGCCAATCGTGCTGCTGGGCCCAATCCAGCAGCTCCGCCGGCGGGAAGACGAAGACCCGCTCGACAAGCGGCGCGCCGCTGTCCGGTTCGGCGGGCAGGCCCGTCGTCGCGTCCACCAGCAGTGGGCGATACCAGTCGTCGGGCCGCGTCGGGGCGGTGCCGATGATGAACCACTCCGTGCGCGTCCGTGGGCAGTAGGGGGTGGGCAGCAGGCCGGAGGGGACACAGACGCGCACCCGCTCCAATCCATCTGGTCGGGCAAAGCTCACGACTGGCTGGCCACGCAGCGCTGTCTCCATGAAATCGCGCCAGATCGGCCCGGCGCCCTCCACGCCGGAGACCTGCACCATGGGTCGGCCGTCGGCGTTGCCCACCCATACGCCGGTCACCAACTGCGGCGTGTAGCCCACCGTCCAGTTGTCCCGCCAATCGGACGAGGTGCCGGTCTTGACCGCCGCCGGGCGGGTCAGGCTCAGCACGCTGTTGGCGCCGAAGGCCGGGGCACGGGCCTCGTTATCGGAGAGGATGTCGGTGATCAGGAAGGCTACGCGGGGGTCGAGCACCGCTTCACCAAGGCCGGAGCGGGTCGGGTAGCGCAACCGCCCTTCCGCATCCCGCACCTCCAGCACTGCGATGGGCTGAACGCGGCGACCGCCGTTGGCGAAGGCGGCGTAAGCGGCGGTCAGCTCGAGCAGCCGCACCTCCCCTCCGCCCAGCGTCAGCGCCAGGCCGAACCGCTCCCCTGTCCCGAAAGAGGTCAGCCCCAGGTCGCCGCCCAGGCGCACCAAGCGGTCCACCCCGATCGTCTGCAGCACACGCACTGCCGGGATGTTGTAGGAACAGGCCAGCGCCTCCCGCACCGACACCGGGCCGTGGAAGCGGTTGTCGTAATTGAGGGGGACGTACGGGTCGCCCTCGCGGGTGGGGAACGAGGTGCGCACGTCCAGCAGCACCGAGGCGGCGGTGAGCGGCGGGTCGCGGGCCGGGTCGAGGGCGGCGGCGTAGGTCAGCGGCTTGATCGCCGACCCCGGCTGACGGAGGGCCAGCGCCGCGTTGACTGCCCCGTCAATCGTGGGGTCGAAGTAGTCCGGGCTGCCGACCATGGCCAGGATCTGTCCGCTCTGCGGGTCGAGGGCCACCAGCGCGCCGTTGTTGACGTCGTGGTAGGCGCTGCCCTCGCCCGCCTGGGCCAGCCGTTCCAGATGGCGGCGGACGACCCGTTCGCCCGTGCGCTGCAGGTCGAGGTCGAGCGTGGTGGTGACGACCAGCCCCTCGGTGTAGAGGGCTTCCAGGCCGAACTCCTCCTCCAGCCAGGCGCGGGTGAACATGACGAAGTGCGGCGCTGCGATGGTGAAGGGGGCAGCGGCGAAGTGCAGCCGCTCCTGGGCGGCCAATTGGGCCTGTTCGGTGGTGATGTAGCCCTGTTCGGCCATCAGGTTCAACACCACCCGCTGGCGCTGCAGCGCTGCCTGGGGGGCAACCAACGGGTCGTAGGCGGCAGGGGACTGGGGCAGGCCGGCCAGCAGCGCGCATTGGGCCAGGTCGAGCTCCGCCACCCCCCGGCCGAAGATCGTCTGTGCAGCGGCCTCGATGCCGTAGGCCAGGTTGCCGTAGTAGACCTCGTTGAGGTAGAGAGCGAGCACCTCGTCCTTGGAGTAGGCGCGGGCGATGCGCCAGGCCAGGATAGACTCGCGCAACTTGCGCAGCAGCGTGCGCTCGGCCCGCTCCTGGGGGTCGAGCAGCAGGGTGCGGGCGAGCTGCTGGGTGATGGTGGAACCGCCAGCCAGCACCTCCCCGCCCCGCAGGTTGATCCACAGCGCGCGGATGATGCCGGTGATGTCCACGCCGGGGTTGCTGTAGAAGTTGGCGTCTTCGGTGGCGATGGTGGCCTGGCGGCAGGCCAGCGGGATCTGTTCCAGCGGCACCGGCGTATGACGGCCGCCGTGCGGGTCGGTGATCTCGTAGAGCAGCCGCCCGTGCCGGTCGAGGATGCGCGAGGAGACGCCCGACCGGTGCGCGTAGAGCGCGTCGGGCGAGGGCAGGTCGGCCAACAGCGCGTGAGCGGTGAGCCCGCCGGTCACGACGATCAGGGCTGCCAGAAGCAACGCGGCGATAAGCAGAACTCTCTTCCTCATGCATCCGAAGCAGAAGCTCGTGGTCTGTGGTCTACGGTCTATCGTCAACCCTCGGGCATTATAACCGTTTTCCCGAATCATGCTATACTGGACGCTGGAACCCACGGAAAGGAGCCATCGTATGCCCGTGAATTTGCCGTCCCGCCTGGCCGATCTGCGGGGGTTGATGCAGGCGTTGGACTGGGATCAGTTGTCGCTGTCGGTGCAGCAGGAGGCGGCGGCGCGGCTGGCGATCGTCGGACCGGTCAACTCCGGCAAGTCTACCCTGTTCAACCTGATCGAGGGACAGAAGATCTCCGCCGTCACTGCCGTGCCCGGCACGACGCGCGGCGTGGTCGAGGAGCGCATCGGCCCGTTCGTCCTGGTGGACACGCCCGGCTTCGGCGAGGTCGGCGGGGTGGACCGCGCCGAGATCGCCCGCCAGGCCGCCGGTCAGGCGGATGTGCTGGTGCTGCTGGTGGACCTGTCGGCCGGCCTGCGCCAGTCCGATTACGATATCTACCAGTCGCTGCGGGCGACCGGGGTGCCGATGGTCGTGGCGGCGAACAAGATGGACCTGGTCAAGCGCGATCTGGACCTGGTGCTGGCCGACATCCAGCAGAAGCTGGGCACGGAATTGGTGGCGATCTCGGCCAGGACGGGGGCGGGGGTGGGGGAGCGGCTGATCCCGGCCATCGTTCGCGCTCACCCGTGGATCGCCGTGGCGCTAGGGCGGGAACTGCCGGCCTTTCGGCGGCAGTTGGCCCATCGGATCGTGCGCAGCGCGGCGATGCTCAACGGCCTGGTCGCTGTCGAACCGATACCGGGGCTGGACGTGCCGCTGTTGTTGGCCGGACAGGTGCGCATGGTGTTGCGCATCGCGGCGATCTATGGCGAGACGCTCTCGGTGAGCCACGCCCGCGAGCTGCTGACGACCATCGCCGGCAGCATCGCCCTGCGTTTCCTGGCCAGCGAACTGGCCAAGGTGATCCCCGGCCCCGGCTGGGTGATCGCCGGCGTGGTCACCGGCCTGGGCACCCTGGCCATGGGGAACGCGGCGACGCTGTATTTCGAGGGGGGCAAGCACCTCAGCCCGCCGCAGTTACGCGAGCTCTACCGGCAGTTGCGCCGTCGTCCGCGCCAGGCGCTCAGCAGGGAGGCGATAGCGGCTCCACCGCCAGGCGCTCCACCTCCATCCACTGACAGCCCGGCGCCTCCAGCAGCCCCCAGCGCAGGCGACCCTGCGGCGTCGCCACCAGGAACTGATTGTCCAGCCAGATGACGAAGCCTAGCGGCCCGTGCGGGGAGGGAGCGCCCTCCAGCACGGGCCGTTCGTCCACCCAGAAAGTCGTCCGCGACGTGCCCCACTCCAGGGTGTAGGTGTGCCAGTCGGTCATCTCGACCGTCAGCGCGGCCTCGCGGACGTGCAGCGCTCGCTGAATGGGTGGCCAGAGGGCGCGGTAGAACGGGCGGATGTTCATCAGCAACACGCCCGGCAGCGCCAGCGGGGACAGGAGGAGCGGCAGCGGGCGGAGCGCGTCCACGACGGCAGCCTTCCAGCCCCGGCCGGGCGTGTCCAGGTCGAGCCGCATGTCCGACGGTGGCGAGGCGTAGAAGAACCAGACGGCGCGGGGGAGGGCCGGCAGCCGCGCCCCGGTCATCAGAAAGGGATCGTTCCAGAAGCCGAAGCCGGCAGTGCCGCGCAGCGCGCCGGACGGGTGGGAGAAGCGGGCGCAGACAGTCAACCGCAGCGGCGGTCGCCAGGGGAAGCGGCGGCGCGGACGGCCCTGGTAGTCATCCAGTTGGGCATCGGAATAGCGGCGGGCGGTCGCGTCGCGGGTGACGAAGCGGAGGCTGGAAGCGGTCGGTTCCAGCGCCCCCGCACCCACCACGTAACGCCGCCAACGCGGGTCGAGCGCGACGGAGAAGTCCACCTGTACCATCTGGTTACCCGCCACCGTGTCCTGCGTGGTGTAACTGCCTACCCTCCCGCAGGGTAACTGCCTACCGTCCGCGGCGCTGAGCCCTCACCCCACCCCCTACCCCCGCCCCTCTCCCGCCCGGCGGGAGAGGGGCGGGGGCCAGGGG